>JBCBZU010000478.1:0-1933 GCA_039815165.1 Pseudomonadota bacterium | reverse complement strand
TATTTATTTAAGCTAAATTCCTGGGTTGGCAAGGTTTACAATCACCAGTCAGTACCCGTTACGCTTTTTATTCGGTTAAACCCCCAGGGCTTCGAGATGAGAAATGATGAGCTGGAGGCTTTTTTTGCCCCGATATTCATTAGGCGACAGTTGATACACAACGGAGATCATTTGCACCTCAGCCTCTGCCCACAGGCCTAAGTCGGCGTTAAACGCAATGGCATCAATAACGAGCTGTGGCGAGTCCGGATGCGCCAACACCAGCTTGATATGTTTGTCACCGACCACTCTGTATGAGATTACCGAGAATACGCCATCAAATGCCGGCTCAGGAAAATCCTGCCCCCATGGACCAGCCGACTCCAGTTGATACGCAGCCGCTAAATTTAAGTCGTCAATAGTCAGTTCGCCGTCAGTGTGTATGGTTTGGTTTAAGTCTTTAGCCGATAGCCGTTGACGCACAAGCTGATCAAAGCACTCGGCAAAGCGCTGAAAATCTTTTTTCAGAATGGTCATTCCCGCTGCCATCGCATGGCCGCCAAACTTTTGCAATATATCGGGGTAAGTTGTGGCCAGCACGTCGAGCGTGTCACGAATATGCAAGGCCGGAACTGAACGTGCCGAGCCCTTTAAAGTCTCATCATCAACTTCTGCAAAGGCAATAACCGGGCGATGGTACTTGTCTTTGATGCGAGAGGCGACCAGGCCAACAACGCCTTGGTGCCAACCCTGTTCAAAAAGGCACAGGCCCCAAGGCAGCGGCTGTTGTTCAAGCGCAAGCTGCTGGACAAGGTTTACGGCCTCATTGCGCATGGCGTTCTCGATGGCCCGGCGATCTTTATTCAAATTATCGAGCTGATAGGCCAGTTGCCGGGCTTGTGCAGAATCACCGCTAATCAAACACTGAATACCTACCGACATATCATCGAGCCGGCCCGCAGCATTTAATCGAGGACCCACAACAAAGCCCAAATCACTGGTTTTGACACTGGGGTAATCTTTACCTGCAATTTCCAATAAAGCCAGAATACCGGGTCGCGCCCGACCAGCCCGGATACGCTGTATGCCCTGATACACTAAGGTGCGGTTATTGCCGTCAAGCGGGACAAGATCCGCCACTGTGCCCAGTGCCACCAGATCTAAATAATCTGCCATATTGGGTTCGGCGATATTACTTTTGTTAAACCAGGCCACTGCACGCAGGGCCGCGCGCAGAGCACTGAGCACATAAAAAGTAACGCCTACCCCGGCCAGGTTTTTACTGGCAAAGCAACAGCCCAGTTGATTTGGGTTAACAATGGCATCTGCGACGGGCAGTGTCGATGGCGGTAAGTGATGGTCGGTAATGATCACTTGAATACCCAGTACTGTTGTCCGCTCAACACCCTCAATACTGGCAATGCCATTATCGACCGTCATAATTATATCTGGTGCTTGAGCAGAGGCCAGCTCAACAATTTCAGGGCTAAGGCCATAGCCGTACTCAAAACGATTGGGAACCAAGTAGTCAACTTGATTCAAACCCATCGCTCGCAGGGCCAGCACGGATAAGGCACAACTGGTTGCACCGTCTGCATCAAAATCACCGACAATCAACACTTTTTTTTGCTGGGTAACCGCCTCGACCAAAAGCGCAACCGCGGCAGGCAAACCTTTTAGGGAATCAGGTTTGTGGAGATGGCTTAGGGAGTAGTCCACTTGCTCGTCTGCGGTGACTCCCCTTGCGGAATAAATTCGTTGTAAAAGTGGCGAAATACTATCGCTAAAATGCGTTGGTTTTAATGATGTGCGACGAGTAATTGATGCCATGGTACTCGCTTATGGACGTATATGACTTTGCATAAAATTTTGAACCGCCGCCATATTATTATCGATCACCTGATATTTTTCTTTGCGCTCGAATAAGTCGGCCATATGATGGGGCAATGCGGGG
>JBCBZU010000454.1:0-2188 GCA_039815165.1 Pseudomonadota bacterium | reverse complement strand
GCTTGCGATTGGCATGCTGTTACCGGGCAATCTAGCCGCCCTCAGCATGTCAGTCGGCCCTTATACACAGGCAAGAGTTGCTGGCATCAATGGAATTGCTCAAGGTATTGGTTTAGCCTTAGGGCCTATTGTCAGTGTTTTTTTACACGCTATTTCCTTCTCGCTACCCTATTTTTTTTCATCTATAGTCATTGCGTGCTTGTTGATCGTTTTATTGATAAGCCACCAGACTCAGGTTGATACCTATCAATCTATTAAGGAATTTAAAAATAGCATACCGAAAATATAGCCCCTTTTTACTACCCAGTTTAGAGAAAAGAATACACTGTCATTTCAAACCTTCGGCGGCAGGAGCAGACGTAGAGCGCACAGGGACGCAATGACCGCGTGTTTGAAATGACAGTGTATTCTTTTTAAGTGCCCCGTTAGTAAATCGATACCTAAGGACTGTAAAGTGACAGACCATCCCATCTTTGCGCAATTGATTGATTTTTGTGAAACAGACGTCAATTCATTTATAAAAAATAAAACACACAATACCCCCTATCCAAAAGCCCTAATTAGCCGTATGGCAGATATGGGGTTATTTGGCGTTAATCTGCCTGAAAAGTATGGCGGCTCAAAAATTCCAGCGCTCCTTAATATCCCCATCAACAGACTTTTATCCAGGTATTGGTTAGGGCTGCCTGCACTGTATGGCATACATTTACGATCAAGTCAGTATTTAATAGCAATAGGAACGCAAGAACAACAACAAACAATAGTCCCAAACATGGCCAAGGGGCAATTAATTACTACCCATGCCTATCACGAAAAAGGAATTAGAGACCCACATAAATTTTCCACCCGCTTAATAAAATCAAACAATCACTATGTTTTATCTGGCACAAAAGAATGGGTAATTAATGTACACAACGCGAATACCATTGTCGTTATCGCCAAAACAGACAACCCTGATAGCATTTGCAATGCCGTATTGATTAATCAGGGAACACCAGGAATGCGCATAGAGGAAAATTATTACAGGCGTGGCTTACACGGCGTATCCTTAAGCCGCATTCACTTTGACAATGTTAACCTCAGTGAAGAACATATTGTCGGCGGCCACTCCGCGTGTGCTTTTAAAACGGCTACTGATTTTCAAGCTATGCCTTATCTCAATTTTTCCGCTAGAGCGGTTGGTGTTGCCGAATCGATTGTCGATCTATTAAAGCCTTATTTGCGCTATAGCCAGCGTGAAAGTGCCGCTAAAACAATGATTGAATATCGCTGGGCAGAGATTCAAATGATTAAAGAATCGATAATTGCCTATTTTGAACAATCAGTGGCGTTACACAAAGCTAAAAAACTAACTGAATCCCGTGCCTATAGAACAAAGGCTTTTTGTACTCAAACGCTTGTTAAATTGTCGAACAAAGCCGGCACATTATGCGGTGGCAGCGGTTATGCAGGCGATAATCAACGCCTTATTCAACAGCTTATTGATGCAGAATCACTGAGTTTTATTGATACACCCAACGAAATACTGATTGGCTTATCGGGCGCTTGCGAGCTTAACACCGGTCAATAAAGGCGCAAAGGTGGCTGAACTCAATAGCTATAGCGTGCACAAAGCATCTCGTATAAGCGGTCAACTGTGGCTTTTAGATTAAAGGTGACGGGACCAACAATAGCATTGCTTTGCTTCGAAAGCTCTAAACTCAAAAGGCTTAGTGCGTTATAAAGTCTCGGCCGTGTATTAGGCGTAAAGCGGTTAAGAAAGGCCTGTGAGAATAACACAGACTAAAACAAAAAGAGCATAAACGCTTGCTGGTTTCAACAGCAATTATTCATGCTCTACTTTTTTAAGATCCTACTTTTAACATCCTATTTTCAACGTCTTATTTTTAACATCCTGTTGTTAACGTCTTATTTTATTGCCTCTTGCCTTGCCAGACGTCGCCTGGCAATTAAAAGCGAAAATAAACCGATCAGTAGCACCAGGCCAGTCGAACCACCGGAGGAGTCATCATCGGAGTCATCATCATCGGTAGATCCACCACCGGGAGAAGGATCATCATCATCATCGTTAGATCCACCACCGGGAGGAGGATCATCATCATCGTTAGATCCTCAAGGTCAACAGCCCATGCAACAGCAACCGCCCATGCAGCAGCAACAGCCACCGACGCAGCAGCAGCAGCAGCAG
>JBCBZU010000150.1:0-5896 GCA_039815165.1 Pseudomonadota bacterium | reverse complement strand
GGTTTGAAATGTATACTGCATAACGTTTTTGTGTTTATTCAGCAAGCCCCACAACACCGGATGGTAGATTTGCTCAATCATTAAGGTTTTAATTGCCTGTGGGTCGCTTACAGATTTCGCGTTCAAATTGTGAATCACGGGAATGCTTGGCGGCTTAAATTCAATATCGGCAAGATCCTCGGCCAGTTTGTCCGCAGCCGGTTTTAACAAGCTTGAGTGAAACGGCGCACTCACCGCCAAGGTCATTGCGCGCTTGGCACCTTTTTCTTTACAGAGTGTACAAGCACGCTCAACGGCTGCGGTATTACCTGCAATAACCACCTGTTCAAAAGAGTTAAAGTTTACTGCTGAAACCACTTGATCCTCAGCGGCTTGCTGGCAGATGTCAATAACCGCCTGATGATCAAGACCGATAATTGCCGCCATGGTACCTTCCCCTGGGGGAACAGCTGCTTGCATATATTTACCGCGCAATTGAACCGCTTGCAGCGCCTCTTGAAAATCAACAATCCCGGCACAGACTAATGCAGACCATTCGCCAAGGCTGTGACCCGCCATATAATCCGGGCGCTTGCCTTGTTGCTGCTGCCAGGTTCGCCAAATGGCAATACTGGCGGTCAGTAATATCGGCTGAGTGTGCTCCGTTAAATTGAGTTGTTGTTGGGGGCCGTTTTGTATCAGGCTCCACACATCATAGCCAAGTATTACAGATGCTTCTGAAAAGGTGTCTTCGATAACAGAATATTCTGCCGCCAGTTCGGCC
Organism: Pseudomonadota bacterium; assembly: GCA_039815165.1. Taxonomy (GTDB): domain Bacteria; phylum Pseudomonadota; class Gammaproteobacteria; order Pseudomonadales; family Cellvibrionaceae; genus CANLBN01. Next base: position 5,133 of record JBCBZU010000150.1, on the reverse strand, counting down.
AGCATGCCCAATTTTTGTGAGCCCTGGCCGGGGAAGATAAACGCTAGTTGTGTCATAGATAGTCAATATTTGTATTGTTATTTATTCGTGTTTGTCAATAAACGCTCACAGCTTACAGAGAACCGTTTACAGATGACAGTTAAAATACTGCAAGAATAGGTTTTCGCTGTGAAGGGTTAACTGTTAGTTTGCTTATTCACCGCTCCCGCTTGTGGATGTGCGGTCGGGTGTCCTTCGAGCAGGGGAAGTGGGAGATATTTTATACGTCATAGATTGCTTTTTCAGGACCGGGTGCTCAGAGTTGCACAAGGCCTCTAAAGTATAAATAACCGCGGGTTAAACGAGAAAAGGCCGACAATTATCGACCTTTTTGCTGGCTTTCTGCTGACTTTCTGCTGACTTTTTGCTGACTTTCTGCAAACAAACAAAATAGTCGCGAGGCAAGTTTCGCGTTAAAGCCCTTGGCTACAGACAGTTAGTCTTGGTTTTTGCTCTCAACCACTTTTTCGCCACGGTAAAAGCCGTCTGGACTAACGTGGTGGCGAAGGTGCTTTTCACCCGTAGTTGGATCTACAGATAACGCTGCCGTTGCGGTTAATGCATCGTGAGAGCGGCGCATTCCTCGGCGTGAACGCGTTTTTTTACTCTTTTGTACTGCCATTGTTCGGCTCCTGTCTTTAAGTTCGTTTTAGCTTCTTGCTCAATTAAGGCGCTAATCCTTGGTCTCAGGTGAGGTTTTAACCGAGCCCTTGAGCTGCTCTAACACGTGAAATGGACTTAGCTTGTCTGCCGCCTGTTGTGTGGTCTGTCGATCCCCACTTTGATAGCGTTCCGGAGCTATACAAAGATAATCGTGATAGGCAACGATCGGCAAACTCAGTATCAGTTCGTCTTCCAAGACCTGGTAAATATCCACTTGACCTTCGGCCACTATCCACGGATCCCAGGTTTTGGGTAACTGAGATACTTGGTCGTCATTCCACAGCATAGCAAGCTTAATCTCAGCCTCAAGCTGTTGTGGACAAGGCTCCAGGCAACGCTGACAAACCATATCGACCTTGGCGTTCAGTTTGCCCTGCAGGCACTGCTGTTGGTGCTCATCACTGGCACCAAATACCAGCTCCGCGACAATTTGACCCTCATTCGAGGCCAGTAACGGCACTATTCTGTCCATCAATGACAAGTCGATGTATCCATGGACACTCACCCCTTGCTGAGCAAATTTTCGGGGATCAATGTGCCTGGGTAAAGCGGTCGCGGATGAGGTACTCGACATAGGGGCGCAATGATAGGGAGTTGATCACTGGCTGTCAAAGCGAATTTGGCTACAAGCGGGCTTTTTTAGCGATAAATTCGCGCAATTGGCCACAAAAAGGTAATATTCGCCGTCTCTGTGCTTAATCTTACTCACGCTTTATCAATGACACCGCTAATTCTGGCTTCCAGCTCACCTTACAGACAAACACTGTTGGATAAATTGGGCCTGGACTTCCAAGTCCTGTCACCCAATATTGACGAATCCGCCCTCGATGGCGAAACGCCCGAGGATTTAGTAAAACGACTGGCCCTGGCGAAAGCCAAAGCGGTGGCCACTGAGTATAGTGGTGCCTTGATTATCGGTTCTGACCAAGTGGCTATTGCAGGCGATGAAGCGGAAAAACGTGTTCTCACCAAACCCCATAATCACCAAAACGCTGTTGAACAATTGCGCTATTCGAGCGGTAAAAACGTTAGTTTTCTCACCAGCCTGTGCCTCTACAACAGTCGCGCCGACACCCATCAACTGGCGCTTGTGCCTTTTAGTGTAGAGTTTCTTGAGCTGTCCGACAGGCAAATTAATGCCTATCTGCAAAAAGAACAACCTTACAATTGTGCGGGCAGCTTTAAATCTGAAGGGCTCGGCATTACATTATTTAAACGCATGACAGGGGATGACCCGAACAGTCTGATCGGCTTACCGTTGATAGCCTTAAGCCGAATGCTGAGAAATGAAGGTATCGAGCCTTTGTTTCAATAAGTGTTTCAATAAGTGTTTGAATAAGTGCTTGAGTAGGTGTTTAAGTAGAGAACAGTCCACCGCTTACCGTTAAAATACAGAAGCGATTTTTATACACATCACTTTTATTGACAATAGATCTGGAAATACATTATGGGCAAACTGATTGGCGGTATTATTGGTTTTATCGTCGCGAATATTATTGGAGCCGTTATTGGCGTCATTATCGGCCACTACTTTGGCAAGGGCTTAAAACCCTTTATCACTAAGGAAAGCCCTGAACAATTACACGCGATTCAAACCGGCTTTTTTAACACGACCTTTACCCTTATTGGCTATCTTGCCAAAGCGGATGGCCATATCTCCCAAGAGGAAATTGACCAAACCCAAGTGTTAATGGACAAAATGGGGCTGACCGCAGACCACAAACGAGAAGCGATTCGATTATTTAAAATAGGCGCCGAGCCCAACTTTGATCCACAACACACGGTTGAAGCATTTCGCAGCCTTTGTGGTCATCGAGTGCAACTTAAGCAAATGCTTATCGTCTATTTGGTGAATACAGCATTGGCTGACGGCAAGCTCCACGCAAACGAGGAAATTGCCTTAAGAAAAATTGCTGAAGGCCTGCAATTTTCAAGCATTGTTTTTGAGCAATTGTTAAAAATGCTCTATGCACAAGAGTCTTTTTCCCACCAGCAGTATCAGCAAGGCGCTTATCAACACCAGCCTGACAGCAGCGAACTGGCAAATGCCTACACTGCTGTTGGCGTTAGCGAAAGCGCGAGTGATGCCGACATTAAAAAAGCTTATCGCAAATTAATGAGTCAATACCACCCAGACAAACTGATGGGTCAGGGAGTGCCGGAAGATATGATCAAAGTGGCAACAGAACAGTCGCAGGAAATACAGCGGGCTTATGATTTAATTAAAAAGGCGAGAAAAAAATAAGCTGTTTTCGGTAAACTTAATAACGGGGCACTTGAAAAGAACACACTGTCATTTCAAACACGCGGTCATTGCGTCCCTGTACGCTCTACGTCGGCTCCTGCCTCCGAAGGTTTGAAATGACAGTGTATTCTTTTCTCTAAACGGGGTAGTAAGTAAGAAATAAGCGGTCAACTGCGGTTTTTAGGTTTAAGCAGCGGCAATACTCAGTTGATCTATAAACTCATTTAATACTTGCTGGTATTGTTCATCAATCGCTTCAAAAGCAATACTGATTTCTGTTCGGCGGTAGGGACGGGCAAAGTAGCTAAAGGATTTCACCCGACCTTTACAGTGGACAATTTCGCGATCATTTAACTTTAGGTCGCAGCGACGCAAGGGTTTATTCTTATGTAAATTATTGCGTAAATCACCGGTTACTAAAATACGCATACCCCCTGAACTAATATTAACGATATTGCCATACCAGGGAGCGCCATAGATCGGATCGATAAATACCGTGACAACGGTTGGCCCCATCAGCATTAAGCGCTGTTCCCGGCGGCGGGGTTGGTAGCCCACTTCGGCAGGCAATCCCATAATGATGGAATGATGATCTTTCTTATAGCGCACTACTTGACTGCTGACTTTAAGCATCTGGCGATTGTGTTGATGACGCAGGGTAAGGTTTTGGCCCACCAGTGATTCGGGGTTAACTAATTGTGGAGAGAGCTCATCGATAATCAACTGTTGGTTATAGAGGTCCACACCAATAATCATGCTCTGGAAGCTATCGCTGCGCGTGGGCGTGATGACTTCGATCAGGTGGCGCTGGTCCTGCAAGCGAATCAGTGCGCTATAGTGATTGATTTGAGCCAGCAGCCGATCGTGAGTCGCCTTGACTTCCATCTCTGTGTGCTTTTTGTTGATACGCTGTAATACTCGATTAAAGATACCCATGGTATGTATGTCACTGTGGTTGTTTTATCTGTGTGTGCATACCAGCAAGCCTTGTGCCAACCTTAAGTTGTGTACATAAGGCTATGATTATTAAGCAATAAACCTTTAGGGTATAAGTTTGTAATGTCGGCGTTTGCAATAAGTGGCAAAACCTGTGTGCAGCGACTTGCCACTGGTGTTTAAACATTGCCGTAAGCCTGCACAGAGTTCGCGTAAAAGATCTACATCTGGTTATTTTGGCCGAATTGATTACAATGGCTCCCTAATTTGTCGTGAATTGTCGTCTATGAGCCAACAGTCTTCCCAAACTGCCTATTCAAATAGAAAACAGCGCTTGGAATTTAATAAATTACAAAAACGCCTGCGGCGCCAGGTGGGGCAGGCCATTGTGGACTACCGCATGATCGAAGAGGGAGATAAGATCATGGTTTGCCTCTCGGGTGGAAAGGACTCTTATGCAATGTTGGATATTCTACTGAAATTGCAAACCATAGCCCCTGTGAATTTCGAACTCGTTGCCGTCAATATGGATCAAAAGCAACCCGGTTTTCCTGAACAAGTGCTGCCAAACTATTTGGACAAACTGGGGCTGCCTTATTACATTCTTGAGAAGGATACCTACAGTGTGGTGAAAGCCATTGTGCCGGAAGGTAAAACCACCTGTGGGCTATGTTCACGCCTTCGTCGCGGTACACTCTATGGTTTTGCCGAACAGATCGGTGCGAGCAAAGTGGCCTTGGGCCATCATAAGGACGATATTGTTGAAACCCTTTTTCTGAATTTATTCTATGGTGGCCGACTGAAAGCCATGCCACCCAAATTATTGGCTGACGATAAACGCAATATTATTATTCGGCCCATGGCCTATTGCCGCGAAGCCGATATTGCCGCCTATGCTGAGCAGAAACAATTTCCCATTATTCCCTGCAATCTTTGTGGTTCTCAGGAAAATTTACAGCGGCAGTCTATTAAAGCCATGCTGGCAGAGTGGGACCAACACTATCCGGGTCGAACCGACACTATTTTTTCGGCTATCAGTAAGGTTTCACCCTCCCAACTTGCAGATAAAAACTTATTTGATTTTATTCATCTAAAACTTGATCGTTCGCACGCGATAGCAGAGCATGATTTTCCAGCTAAGGCTGTATCCGAGGGTAATCACCCGATTGATGATGAGCCTGCGCAATGGACAGGCGATAAAACCATTCAGACTGTGAATCTATGAGGGCTGTTGAGTTACATATTACAGG
>JBCBZU010000271.1:0-3830 GCA_039815165.1 Pseudomonadota bacterium | reverse complement strand
TCTTTTGCTGCTTTGTGAAAAGAGAGTGGAAGGTGCGCACCTGCCATGAGCATGGCGGGTGGCCGTACTGTCCAATATCACTTTTCCTGCATCCCAATATTACTATCTCCGATGCCAATTTCTTTTTGTCAACTTTTCCCGCAGGGCTGAGCGGCATTTGGCGGTAGTACGCCAGGTATTCCGGTAATTTATTCACCTCCAAGCCACGCTCTGTTAAAAAATGAGTCAAGGCTCTTAGGGATAAGCGCTTTGACTCCGGCCTCAAGGTTAGGCAAATACATACGCGCGCCCCCAGGTCATCATCGGGGACAGGCACACAGGCGGCGCTGATAATATCCGGGTGGGATGTTGCCTGGTTTTCAATCTGGACGGGACTAATATTGGTTCCGCCACGAATAATGATGTCTTTTTTTCTGCCCGCCAGTACCAGATAACCTTGGTTATCGATGCAGCCAAGATCACCTGTATAGGCCCAGCCACCTCGGTCACGATACAATTCATTTAAGTGATTGTCGTTAACATATTGCAAGGGCGAAATGGGGCCCCTTGCTCTTATTTCGCCGACAACACCTTGGGGCACGGGGCGGCGCTGCTCGTCGACAATTTCAATTTCACAAATCTCGGGGTTAGGTCGGCCCACGCTATAGGCAATCAAATCAAGGCCATCGCCCATCATGTTATGACAGTTAACGCCATCGGCAGAGCCGTATAAACTGATAAAGTGACAGCCGAATTTATCCAAACAGCGCTCAATAGTGGCCTTGTCAATCAGCGCACCACCGCTAATTAAGGCAACCAAGCTACTGCGATCAATTTTTGACAGCCGTGGGCTTGTCATCATTCGCTGTAACATGGTGGGCACGCCTAATATATGTGTCGGCCTATGTCTTTCTATGGCTTCTATTGCGGCCTCTGCATCAAAAGCCGGCTGTAATACCAAACTGCCTCCAAGCCAACACAAAATGCCAATTGTTGCCGTAGAACCAAAAGATGAACCTAAAGGTACAAGATACATACCGCGAAATTCATCGCCCTTATGCCCACATAGCCGCTGTAAAAAGCGCCCTCTTCCACCCAGCATTGCATTGTGCGAGTAAGCCACTAACTTTGGCTCAGATTCTGTACCTGAGGATACCAGCATGCGAACGGGCGAGTCGGGAGGCACATCGGGCAGTTGGTCCTGTTGAATAAGGTCAGACTCAAACAGTGATGCGAGGGATAACCATCCTTTCCGCGGTTTATGACTATTAACGACCAAATGCCGCAGACCAATGCTTGAAGGTCTAATTGATTCGACAATACTACAAAAATCAACTTGCTTAAATTCCGGTTCAATAATAATCACACGGGCACAACTGCGCTTGAGTAAAGACTCTAAATCTAAACGACCTCGCCCGGGCGGAAAAGGGGCAATCACTGCTCCCAGTGCCGCGGCCGCCAAGTCGATAGCACAACAGCGCCAATGGTTTTGGAGTTGGTAGGCAATGGTATCACCAGGCACAATGCCCAGTTGTTTGAAGCTTGTGGCCAGCCGCCGACATTTTTCATGCAGTACGCGAAACGATATGCTCTCATCGCCTGAGTACGCGGCGATCTTGTCGGGATTACGCCTTGCATGCAGGCAGAATGCTTCGTAGACAGAAATATTTGGATAAGTACCGTCCTCTTTCCACTGTTGGCGAAGACCGCTGGGTACAAGGTCGACAATACCGGCTGTATTCATATAAATCTCCAGGGGGACTTAACTGCGTCATAATCATTAAAGCGTAACCAGGGTTTTACCGCGTCGTTGTCTGCTATCGATGACAAATCTTCGCTAATTAAACAGGCCGAAATACCTATAGCAGTCAGCTTATCCAACCAGTACTCTGCTGTTTGCGACTGAATAATGTCGGCGATAACTGTTGTTAGATTGCCGCTTGATTCAGCTATTGGCTGCGCAGTAAGGTCTATTTGTAAAAGCTTGGCCAGTGATGGCGCGGCATCTGGTGCGGGTAGACTTATCGCGATTGGACTGGTTTTTGTTGCAAAAACCTTCTATAAATACTTTATCGAATTCTGGCCTTTATAAAAAGCATCTAAATGTGCATTGCAAAGCGCAGTTTCAGCGCCAAGTAAAGAGGTTTCAACATAGCAAGACCTGCCCGACAGGGATCTGGCCAACAGTGCGGCAATAATACCTTGTGCAGATAGCGCTCCCCCCAAGGTATCAAGAACAGTAAATAATGAGCCGCCCCGCACCTGCGGGTTGCTGCTATTGGCAGCAATAGTCGCGGCAATACCCGACACCGCTTGAACAACAAAGTCCGTACCCGGAAACGCCAGATAATATTCGTCCTGCTGGGCGCTTGAGTTAGCCCAACCGCTTGCATAGCTGTAAATGATCTGTGGATTTTCTGCCGACAAATCCGCGTAGGCTAGCGATAGCGCCTCGGCTTTGTGAGGAGCCCAGTTATGCAAAAAGACATCGGCGTTTTCTATAATGCGCTTTACCTGTGCCTGGCCATGTTGGGATTTGATATTGACTTCAACTATACGTTTAGTGTTATTAATCGCATCAAATCTTACCGAACAGCCGTTGGCGGTGGGAGGCATCCCTCTTAGTGGATCACCGCCAGGGGGTTCGATGCGAACTATTTCTGCACCGAGTAGCGATAATAGATGGCTTGCCAGTGGCCCTTGAATTCTTCGACAGGACTCTACGATTTTAATACCCGTTAATGGTAGTGAGTCCGATAATTGCGGGGGCGTATTGTCAGGCTCTTTTTTATCTGAGGTTTTATCTGAGGTTTTATTTGGCGTTTTGCCCGCTCGTTGCCAGGAAGAGAAGGCCCAAGGTCCGTTTTCCCGCAAAGATTGGCAGTGAACAGAGTGTAGCGTATCCGATGGCGACTGTAGTTTGATAATGCTCAACCCGCTTTGTTCACCCAAGCGCTGGATGTCTTTAAATGGCATCGCTTGCAGAATTTTCACCATGGCCTCGGGCACAGGCGACACGGCTTTTGCGTAGCGCATTTGAAAGGCCTGCCAGCCTTTTCCAGCAGCGGTAGCATCGATACCAAGACTTTGCCAAAATGCTTTCCAAGGACCAGGGCTCATTGATTCCAATTCAAAAAAACAGTTGTCGGCTGAGCAGAAAGGCGGTTGCCGTTCAATATTATTATAATTTTCAGGCAGTGGAAAAGACTCTTCTACAGTGGCATCTGCGATATATTGACTGACACCCAGTAGCGCACAAGCCAAAGGCGAGAGCGTGATTTTTTTAGGGCTCACTGGAGCCGAAGCACTGGCTTTGACTACTTGGGCAAAGGCTTGTGCAAGCAGTCCATTTAACGCTTGTGTGGCAGTCAGTAAAGTGACATAGTCGACGCCTATAGGCTCAAGAAAATCACGATTTCGACAGTGTACGGACATAATACCGCTGATCGCCTGCAGCACAGTTTCAGAAAAATAAGTCCCCTGAGTATCGCTTAAGGGTATCAGCATTTCCACATAAACCGACTTATCCGCGGAATCTGTTTGCTTTAATGTTTGCTTTAATGTTTGCTTTAATGTTTGCTTTAATAAGAGTGTAGTAAATTCTGAATGACTGGTGCTGTAGTGCTTCTCAACCAAGATGCCTAAACGGCTGGCTAAAAAGGTGATATAGGCAGATAATTGAGTAAAAAACTGACTGTCTTTAATCCCTGAGGGGATGGATATGCTTAGGTGGAAAGCAGAAAATATATCTTTTATTGAGTGCTCACGATTATCTGACTTTTTAGATGTTGAAACTTTTAGCCCGGTATTTTCTACTGTACTGGTTGTCATTATTCATTAAACTCCGCAAT
>JBCBZU010000327.1:0-3257 GCA_039815165.1 Pseudomonadota bacterium | reverse complement strand
CATTAAAATTCGGATCAGCAGGGTCAGGGTTCGCTTGCACCGTTGTCGATGACCAATAGAAGTTATGTTCGAATCTGGGGAGGCCGGTGGCGTCGACAAAGGGATGTCCATCAGGCAGGGCTGGATGTGGTTCAAAGGGGTACACTACTATTTCGCCAGTGGAAAGCGACCAAGGATACGTTCTTGGAGGCGTGGTTTTACACGAAATTTACTAGAAGTTTAGGCGAATGCTTAGCGCCTGCTCGCTAAATCGGGGGTTTACCTTATCGCTGATATGCGCACTCTCAGTGTTCATATTGGCATATTTTTAAACTTGGTCTAGGTTTGAGAATATGCTATTTTGTCCACCATGAGTGAACTAAAAGAAAGTAAATTAAACCAGCTTGAACGACTGTTACCAGAAGGGTTGCTTGTCGATTCATCATGGTTGGAGGTGCGCGGGTATTATCGTTCTCTGCGTGCCAAGTATGTTTCCAGCGGCTGGTTGGAACAACCCACCCGTGGTGTGTTTCGCCGTCCGCGCGGTACGGTAGGCTGGGAGCAAGCCGTTATATCGTTACAAACCCTGCTTGAATTTCCGGTATCCATAGGAGGTCGTAGCGCACTTGAGCTACAAGGTTATGCGCATTACTTGCCGCAGTCACAAAAAACCATTCATCTCTATGGTGATCGAAAACTGCCTGCGTGGGTATTCAGGCTGGATATAGAACCGTCTTTTATCTTCCACAATCGCCTTCGCTTTTTACCCAAAATCGAATTGTCTCCGCAAGTGGTTTCACTAACTCAGCCCCCATCTGAGAACGAAACCATAACAGGCAGTGCTCTACGCATCAGCCGTTGGGGGCAGTGGCAATGGCCGCTAATTATGTCTACGCCTGAACGCGCCTATCTTGAGTTGTTGGACGAACTACCTCAAAAAGAAACTTTTCATATGGCGGACGTTACAATGGAGGGTTTGGTTAATCTCAGTCCTCGCCGACTGCAATCCTTATTGGAGAGTGCCAAAAGCATTAAAGTTAAACGCCTATTTTTCTTCTTTGCTGATCGTCATCAGCATAGTTGGTTAAAACGCATTGATCGCCAGAAGATTGATCTTGGTAAAGGAAAGCGCCTACTTGTAAAAGGTGGTAAGTTAGATACTCAATATCAAATCACTGTGCCGGAGGAATTTAATGGCATTTAGCGACATATACCGTAAGCAAGTCGATTTGTTAGTGCGAATACTCCCTTATGCTGCCGAAGAATCCTGCTTTGCCTTAAAGGGTGGTACGGCCATTAATCTGTTTATTCGCAATATGCCGCGCTTGTCAGTGGACATTGATCTTACCTATCTGCCAGTAACAGGGCGCGATCAATCATTATCCGACATTGACGCTGCATTGAAACGTATTGGCGAGCGTATCAAAGGTATAGATAACAGTATCCATATCACGGAATCTTCACCACATTCACAGGACACTATTAACAAGCTTGTGGTACGTACAAAAGATCGTGTTCAGATCAAAATTGAGGTGACACCCGTACTGCGTGGCTGCGTGTACGAGCCTGTTGTTATGCAGGTGTCAGAAAAAACCGAAGATACGTTTGGCTTTGCAGAAATCAAGGTTCTCTCTTTTGCTGATCTTTATGCAGGCAAAATTATGGCCGCACTTGATCGCCAGCATCCGCGTGATTTGTTTGATGTTCACCAACTGCTGGAAAATGAAGGGATTGCCGATGAGTTGCGAACAGCGCTTGTTATTTATCTGATTAGTCATGACCATTCGCCTCACTCTCTGCTTGATCCAGTGTTAAGAGATATATCGCAGGATTTCCAGCAGAACTTTGCGGGTATGACCAGTCAGGATGTGGCGCTAGATACACTTCTTGCTACCAGAACAGCGCTCATTACCGATGTAGTGGGCAATATGCCGGAACAACATAAGGCGTTTTTACGTTCTTTTTATCGTCGTGAACCTGACTGGACATTGCTTGGCCTTGAAGGCGTAGAAAAACTGCCTGCTATCAAGTGGAGAGAACTTAATCTTGATAAAGCGGGCGATGGCACATGCGAGGAGATTCTTCGCAAACTTGAAAGAGTGATCTCAACATGACCTTAACAAAAATGAAATCGGCTACGCCCTGTAGCAGCCTTTTTGACTAAAGGCCATATGGTTGAGAACACTGTTTGTTTTGTCTTCACCAGATACTAACGGGGCACTTGAAAAGAATACACTGTCATTTCAAACACGCTGTGAATCCCTGTACGCTCTACGTCGGCTCCTGACTCCGAAGGTTTGAAATGACAGTGTATTGTTTTCTCTAAACTGGGTAGTATGAAGGCTGAGTTTGTATATATTTAAAAATAGAGACCTAAATTTTTTAAAATAAATGTTGCTATGAAGAAAATAAAAAAGGAAGTTAAAAAAAGCTAAAAGCCTCGGCTCTCGGTGAAGAGATAGCCCTAAAAGGTTTTACGAATCAGTACATTGTCGCTGCCCTACAACGCCGTTGCTCTCGTGATGGCCTTTGCTCCATCCGCATTACCGGACTTCATCAGTATTACGCCATCATCCGACTTCTTAGCACGCATCAGTTGTTCTCGCTTTATTATCACTTGTTCAACTTACTCTCTTCATTGAAAGACCTGCTAGGATATCCCGAGTTGCCGTTAATTCATAATGTCCGACATGCCATGCTTTACAACCCCGAAGCAGCTTTGCAGCACTTGTCATTCGCACTGCACAGTCGGGGCTTCCAGGAGGAGTAACCTGTCGCCCTGCTTGTGTGCAATCTTTTCGAGGCTAAATCGCTTCAGCTTTCGCTTACGGCCTGCTGGCTTGCGCCTACCGTGCTTAACATTTGGAGTTACCTCCGCCTGCCCGATATTTGCTACCCGGTGGTTGACCTACCTTGCCGGAGCGGGGCTTCCAACCGCTGGAATTAACGACCTGGCTCGGCCGCACACCCCATTGATTCAGCATAGGCCGTCAATCAATTGGATAAACTAGCGGGCAGGTCCACGAACTGGCCAAACTCCTCGCTCTAGTCTTTTATCACGTCCACTGTTCTTGCATTTATCGGGGCTTGTATCGTAATGGGTATAGCCTGCACGAGTAATACTCCAAGCACATCTGGGTAGATCTTCATTAAAATTCGGATCAGCAGGGTCAGGGTTCGCTTGCACCGTTGTCGATGACCAATAGAAGTTATGTTCGAATCTGGGGAGGCCGGTGGCGTCGACAAAGGGATGTCCATCAGGCAGGGCTGGATGTGGT
>JBCBZU010000325.1:0-3285 GCA_039815165.1 Pseudomonadota bacterium | reverse complement strand
TCTTCATTCTTACCAAAGTGGTATTCCCAAGCTTGGCACATTCCTTCTTGAATATCTGTTAATATTAGTTTGAATTTCTTTGGTGAGACTGACATAATTTAGTCGGTTTATTTATTCTTGACCAATCCATTAATGGTAATTTTAGTTCCTAAAACGGCCTATTTTTCTTTTTTACACTCATTAAATTCAATTTTTCATACAGGAAATCGTAGCTTGAAAATAAGCAATTTGTACACTGTTGTATCCAACGGCAGACCATGCAAAAACACCAGTCTTCTGATGTTGAAGTTACGAACTTTTCGGCTGTTGCACACTGATGGTCCAAGGACCTTCCTGCCTCGCCAATTCCACATTACGAATACATTCTCGGGCCAGTCCGCGTGAATAGCGGACCTTATTCAGGTAACCGTAGATGTACAACTTAAGCAAATCTGCTGGATGGAAAGGTGGGCTACTTGTAGCTTTCGCTTTTCTTAAGATACGACTATTAGAACTGCTGGATAAATAATAGATCGGCTTTTTTAAATAGTTTTTGCACACTCTGACGGTCCCATAAATTAAATTTTGCATTTTTTGATCGGAGCCCTTAAAACTTAAGCCTTCCTTTTCTCTGTTTTACCCTCTTTTCCTTGGCCATTTCCCGCTTTTCTAAATTTAAATAGGGCTTTGCATTATCCAAAAAATGCTGGCTAAATAGAGGCCATAAATTTCTCCATCATTCGTCTATCTTTGCGGCCTTTTCAATGAAACAGCGCAATGATAAAACGAGTAGTTAAGCACTTCACCAGCAGTCCAAAAAATGATATCCTCTCAGGGATTACCGTATCTCTTGCCCTTGTGCCAGAGGCCGTAGCTTTTGCTTTTGTAGCAGGCGTAGATCCCTTAGTGGGTTTATATGGCGCATTTATTATGGGCTTAGTGACGGCGCTGTTTGGTGGTCGGCCAGGAATGATCTCCGGTGCCACGGGTGCTACAGCAGTAGTTATGGTACACCTCATTGCAAAGGGAAATGAGGTAGGCGCGGCCTTAAGTACCCCAATCGAAAATCTTGGCTTGCAATGGTTGTTTATCACTTTGCTGTTTGTTGGAGCGATTCAGATCACGGCGGGTGTGCTTCGTTTAGGGAAATTTGTGCGCTTAATTCCCCATTCGGTAATGATGGGTTTTGTAAATGGCCTGGCCATCGTCATCTTTTTATCGCAATTAAATCTATTTAAAGAAAGGATTAATGGCGAAACAAAGTGGTTGCAAGGCAATGATTTATTGGTGATGCTGGGCCTAGTCGCATTGACAATGGCTATTATGTGGTTGCTCCCTAAGTTAACTAAAAAAGTGCCTTCAGCTTTAGTCGCTATAATCACGGTTGCGGCCATTACCATATTTGCTGGCCTGGATGTAAGTACCGTTGGTTCTTTTATTGCGGATGGGGGAGGACAAGGCTTACAAGGTGGATTGCCAAGGTTCCAGACCCAACTGTTTTCCATGTTTGCTACAGTTGGAGAACATTGGACGCTGATTTTCTCCACAGCCTTTATACTAGCCGCTATCGGACTGATAGAATCTTTGATGACCCTTAATCTGGTCGATGAACTGACAGACACTAGAGGAAGTGGCAATATCGAATGTGTTGCCCAGGGGAGTGCCAATATTTTAAATGGCCTTTTTGGTGGTATGGGTGGATGTGCGATGATCGGCCAATCCATCATTAATGTGGAGAGTGGAGGACGCGGTCGACTGTCGGGTGTCGTTGCCGCAGTGGGTTTATTATGTTTTATCCTCTTTGCAGCTCCCTTAATCGAGCAAGTCCCCATAGCGGCATTGGTTGGTGTCATGTTTATGGTAGTAATCGGGACTTTTGCCTGGTCCAGTTTTAGGATTATCAATAAGATTCCAAAATCAGATGCCTTCGTGCTAATCGTGGTATCAGCGGTCACAGTAACGCATGATTTAGCGGTTGCGGTAATTATCGGTGTGATTATTTCCGCTTTAGTTTTTGCCTGGAAAAATGCGACTATGATTCGAGCCCGCAAACGCATAAAAGAAGACGGTACCAAAGTATATGAAATATGGGGGCCCCTGTTCTTTGGATCCATCAAGAATTTCAATGATAAGTTTGACCCCATCAATGACCCAGAGGCCATAGAAATCGATTTCATTGAATCCAAGGTGAGTGATCACTCTGGCATTGAAGCAATGCGAGGCATTGCCAATAAATATATAGCCCTGGGGAAATCCATAAAATTCACCCACCTCAGCCCAGATTGTAAAACTTTACTCATCCGCGCAAATCCAAGATTTAAGGATGTTATTAAAGATTCGGTGGATGACCCAAGGTATTATGTAGTGACGGATAAATTAGATGTAGAGGTGTAAGTAAGCGAGCATAAATGAACTCAGCTACTTTTTCAGGTAATAAGATACTCAATTAAACACAATAGCGGTTCGAGTTTGCACCTGAACCGCTATTACTTTTATACCTTCTGGTATCCCGTTTTTACTTCAATAAGTCGTCTATTTGTTGGGCATTGATATTCGTTTTTATTTCTTTCACTTTACCACCACTCACATAAATACCGCTACCCTTAATGGCACTACTAAATGCGCCATCATATAATTTTTGAGCACCCTGCTCAGGAGATTTAAACAATAAATTCCTGATTGGTTTTAGCCAAAAGGGCATCCCACTACCTGCGGTCATTTTTGTTTTAATCGCTCCAGGGTCAACGTTGATAAAGCGGATCTTCTTCGTTTCATTACTCAATTGATTCATCAGTGTTACGAGTATTAATTTTGAATCCATGTAGGACCCCGTTAGCTTGGTGAATTTTTTAGGTTTTTTGAATGCGGCTATGTCAATCGACTTTGGACCTCGCCGGCATGGGCGGGGGCGACATATGTGATCTGGTTGTTCTGGGCGAGGGCGTTGCGGTTGTGGCTGTTGGAGGCAAAGGCCAGCGCACTGTCGGCCAGGGCAAAGATGAAGCCGCCATGGCAGAGCCTGTGGCCGTTCAGCATGTCGTCACGGACGGGCATGGTGAGGGTGGCTGTGCCGGGTGCGATGTCGGTCAGCGTCATGCCGAGCGCCTGGCTGGCGCGGTCGTTGGACCACATGGCGGCAGAGCTGCGTTTCGCGCGGTCTTGCGGCGTCATCTGCGCCCCTCCCAAAGCGTTTCAGATTTCGGCAGGGTGCATGGATCGTGTAACATGTTCAAGGCGGATCATCCGCCCTCTTGAATTCGCGGGCCGGGCGCGCAAGGGTGCGGCATGACATTGCACACGCCGCCG
>JBCBZU010000081.1:0-7472 GCA_039815165.1 Pseudomonadota bacterium | reverse complement strand
GCGCCACCAGAATTTTTCCAGGGGCTCATCTCTTCAGGATCGTCTATTGGGACCTTTGCGGTGCCAACCATAACGAAAAATCCGGATTTAAAAATGTGCCCCAAAACTTGTAAACTTTGCCTCGAAAATCCTCGATCCTATCAGATAACGTCTCTTAAGAATTAGAATTAGAATTAGAAATCCTACCCGAATTCACCCCCATATTCATTGTCGGCGCATTGGGCATATGCCTGTGGCAATGGCTGCAGAGCAGAACAAACACCCCAAAACAGGCAAGCGCTCCACAAGATAAAAGCAAGAAAACAGCCAGTAATACCCGCAAGGGTGATAACTTCGACCACCAATTTCTAAAGGACTTTATGAATGAAATTAACGCCCAAATTGCCATTGTCGACAGTGACTTAAACCAATTGCAAGGGATACTCCGCGATGCAACTGGCTCCCTGTCATCAACCGTGCTCAGTGTTGAAAGCGATACCAGCAGCCAGCGCAATGCGCTTAAAGCTTTAATTCAAGAGCTGATGGAAGCAACCAGTGTTGAAAAGAAAAAGTCGGTCGATGAAGAGTCCAGCATCAAGCGTTTCGCGAGCATGTCGGCAGAAACCGTTGACGGCTTATTTAACCAGTTAAAGGCTGTACGATCGGCATCGCTGGTGCTTTCTAAGAATTTTAGTGGCATTAATGAAGACTTTAAAGAAGTGATGTCGTACTTGGTTGACATCAATGAGATTAATTCCCAAACCAATTTACTGGCGCTGAATGCCGCCATTGAAGCGGCACGGGCTGGGGAAGCAGGGCGCGGTTTTAGCGTTGTGGCTGATGAAGTTCGCGCTTTATCTGTGCGTACAGAGGAATTCAACCAGCGCATTAAGCAAAAGATCGAAGCAACCGAGGCGAAAATTACTGACTCAATGACATCACTGGAAGCCGCAACCAATATCGACCTGGATGAATCGCAAGCGGCAAAAACCTCGTTGGAAGAACTCTGGCAGGATTTAGGCAATATGCATCAGTTGGTTGTTGGGCAGACCAGCCATATCGAAGACTTGTCCTATCGTATCCAGCAGTTGGTGATGGAAGGCATACTGTCACTACAATTTGAAGATATCGCCCGCCAATTGATTGAACATATCAATCAACGAGTGGAGACGATTAATACATTCGTAGAGAGCCTGTTAGGTGGCTATTTGGAATTTAGCGAAACTCATGATAAAGAAATCTGTTTAGAACTAAGAGAAAGCCTGGTCGGCAAGTTTTCAGCGGCTAAGGCAGAGCTGGATACTCTTTCAAAAGCCGTTCATCAGACTAACATGGATCAGGGAGATGTCGATCTATTTTAGCTAAAGCCCGGAATAATTAGGCCAAAAAACGCCTGCTTACGACTTCTTTTCACCAGGCTAAATCTGCTACAGTTGCCGTTTTAAAACAGACTGACCAACCATGCGGCCACCTAGCGACGCGCCTGCCAGGCAGCAAGCCCTCAACACCCAACACTCCTACATTGTAAGCGCACCCGCAGGCTCAGGTAAGACCGGCCTTTTGGTCCAGCGGGCTTTGGCCTTGCTGGCAAACTGTGACCAGCCCGAACAGCTTATTGCCATTACCTTTACCAAAAAGGCGGCTGCTGAAATGCAGGATCGTATTATCAACGCACTGCTAGACGCCGAACAAGACCTTAAAGCCCCTGAGGATAGTTTTGCGCGCACACGCTGGCAACTCGCCCGGGCCGTGTTGGAGCAAGATAAAAAACAACAATGGCAGTTGCTCAGCGTGCCTCATCGATTGAAAATCACCACCATTGACAGCTTTTGTCGGCAGTTGTGTCAGAACATGCCGACGACCAATAATTTGGGCCAAATGTCTGAACTATTGGATGCAAATGAAAGTCAGTTGCTCTATCAAACAGCCGTTCGCGAGGTGCTCTCACAAATAGAAGGCAGCGGCGATATCAAAGTCGATTTGGATTTACTGATTCGCCATTTTAATAATCAATTAGACATTGTAGAAAAATTACTCATTCAACTCTTATCCCGTCGCGACCAGTGGCTTGGCGGTTTACTCAGCACCCGCAATAAGCGCAGGCAATTGGAAAATACTTTACGCTCTATCATTGTCCAGCAATTGCACGATACCCGTAGCGCCCTTATGCACTGGGCAGGTGATATTGCCCTACTCGCTGACTATGCGGCTGATGCGCTAATCAAACATGGCAGCCCATCTGTTATATGCTTGTGCCGGGGTTTAACAGAGCTACCGCAAGCCAATATTGAATCATTACAACCGTGGTTAGGCATTGCAGAACTGTTAATGACTAGCAGCACCAGGCGCTTAAGAAAAACAGTTAACGCCAAAATAGGTTTTGCTCCAGCAAGTGAAAAAAATATCACTGGCGAAGAAAAAGCGGTAAGAAAAGCAAAAAAGAAACAAATGGAAAATATATTAATTGATCTTAAAAAAAATTCTACCATAGAAGAATATTTATCAGACTTATCGCTACTGCCTGGCGCATCATACCGAGATGAACAGTGGCAGCTATTAGATGCCTTAACGCGCATTATGACCTTACTGGTGGCACAGCTTAAAGTTAGTTTTCAAACTCTTGGTAAATGCGATTTTATTGAAACCAGTTTATCGGCTATGGATGCACTGGGCAGTGAACAATCACCCACTGATCTGGCTTTACGCATGGATTACCGTATCCAGCACATTCTGATTGACGAGTTTCAAGACACCTCCAGCACACAGCTACGACTGCTAAAATTATTAACAGCCGGATGGCAGCAGAATGATGGTAAAAGCCTGTTTGTGGTTGGCGATGCAATGCAGTCGTGTTATGGCTTTAGAGATGCTAACGTGGGTATTTTTCTCGACATTCAAAAAAATGGCCTGGACAATATCGCTATTCGCCCTCTTGAACTGACCAATAATTTCCGCTCTTCACCGACCATTGTGCACTGGTGTAACGCTATATTCTCGCAATTATTCCCCCGCGAAAACAATATTAATCAAGGTGCAGTTCAATATCATCGCGCAATCCCTTTTCGAAAAAATAGCAGTGACAGTGCGGTTAAGCTGCATATCTTTATCGACGAAAAAAAATCAGAATACAGACATAATGAGGCTAAAAAAATTGCCGAACTGATAAAGCACTATGAAAATACTGCGCAATCGATTGCAATATTGGTACGCAGTCGTAAACAAGTTGCGACCATTGTCGAGCAATTTCGAAAACATGCTATTGACTTTTTAGCCACTGATATTGATCGATTAAATACTCAAATGCTTATCCTGGACTTGATCTCATTAACCCGCGCTATGTTGTACCCCAACGATCGCGCTGCCTGGCTGGCACTACTGCGAACACCATGGTGTGGTTTGGATATGTTTGACCTGTATAAAATCGCAAAAGCAACTGAAGACATCTCATTATTGACCTTGGTTCGCAACAACAGTGAGGATTTAAACCTCTCTACTCAAGGGCATGATATTTTTTTACGCGTATCCACCGTGATAAATATGGCCATGGAAACTAAGGGCAGAAAAGATTTACACCTCTGGCTAAAAGGTCTGTGGCTTAACTTATCCGGACCCGCAAGTCTATTAGATGCTGCTGAACTCACGGTTGTTGAACAGTTTTTTTCGATACTCAGGAAACATCAGTGTGGCGATCATATTGATTCGTGGAATGCCTTTATACAAAGGTTAAATACACTCTATGTACAAGTTGATCGCGATAAAAGTATTTTGGGTAAGGAAAAAAAATCTGTTGCACCAAAAGTAGAAATCATGACGCTTCACAAGTCAAAAGGATTAGAATTTGACACCGTCATTATCCCCGGCCTCGACCAAGTGCCCCCCCCCGATCAATATTCATTATTATCGTGGATAGAGCGTATTGATGAAAACCATATGAGCCAGTTAGTCATAAGCCCGATTAGCGCCAGTGGTGACGAAAAAGACCCTATTTACCGCTACATAGGCCAGCAACAAAAGAAAAAGCAAAGGTATGAATCCGACCGGCTGTTTTATGTGGGGTGCACGCGGGCCATTAAACAACTGCATATTCTTGGTTATGCAATAGGAGAATTCAATAAGGACGACGCTTCCCAAAGTCATATAAAATCGATTAAACAAGGCTCCATACTCGAAAAAGTCCACGCCATTGACCCGGCGACTATTCACTATTACCCCGCTGACGTGCAAGACCCGGATGCAGACAATACTATGCCAAGGCATCCAAGCGCCATTGTTCGCTTATCAAGCCAGTGGCGCTTACCCGCACTCGAGCAAGCGGCACTCTTAGATAACTACAAAGTTGACAGGGACCTGGATAAAAATGATGACAATCGCGCGGATAGACAGGCATTAAGTAATCGCTTTTCCCGTCATCTGGGCACAGTGCTACACATTGCTTTAAAAGAAATTGCCGAGAGCGGTTATCAGCAATGGGACACTGAGCGTATGCAAGCGCACAAACCCTTTTGGGTCGCAGCATGTCGGCAATTGGGTTTGAGTGCGAAACAGGCCGAATCGGCTGTCGATAACATTGTGAGTATCTTACGAAAAACCATTGAATCCAGCACCGGCAGGTGGATTCTTAATAACCAACACCCGGAATCAGCATGTGAATTATCGCGCTGGTCTTTCACTAAAGGGCAGGCCAAAGAGTATATCATTGACAGAACGTTTATTGACGCTAACAACAATACTCGCTGGATTATTGATTACAAAAGCAGTGAGCCAGGGACGGGGCAAAGCCTGGAAACATTTTTAGCAGAGGAGGCCGCCCACTACCTTGCTCAATTAAACGCCTATCTACGCTTGTTTGACGATACCATCCCTCTACGAATGGCGCTTTACTTTCCCGCTATTGACAAATTATATGAATTAAGTGGGTGATGTATTTCACCCGTGAATCCGCGGTTCCTGGATTTTCTTTTCGTCTATTGTTTGGCTGATATTGTGTAGCTGATGTAGAATACCGTTTTTAACCAAAAACCACACACCATGTCTGACATTGAAAACCTAACAATTATGCTTACCGATATTGTTGGATTTTCGAAAATGGTGTCGTCCCTCTCGCGGGTAGAAAGTGAAACCCTTGTTAAATCGCACGATAAAATACTTAAGCGGGTGATCAAACGCTTTGGCGGAAATGTAATCAAAACCGCAGGCGACTCGTTCTTGGTAATCTTTCGCTCCCCCACCGATGCCGTACTCTGCGCAATGGCAATCCACGACTCACTGTGGGCAGTGAATAACGACATGCCCGAAAACCAGCGCATTGTTGTTCGCATTGCCCTAAACACCGGGGAAGTTCGACTCTCCAACAAAGATGTATTTGGCGAGGCAGTGAATATTGCCGCCCGATTGGAAAGCGAAACGCCGGCAGGCGCAATTCACTTAACAGAAACCGTCTACCTATCGATGAATCGCAATGAGGTTAAGCTGGAAGCACTCGGTTATCAAACATTCAAAGGCATACCGCAAGCGATACGCATATTCAAAGCCAGTCGCAACCATCAAGACATCAAAGTTGATGATCAATCCTTTCCTTACGGCGGCGCACATATTGCACTAGCGCCCGCCGGGAAAAATTTTTTTACCGTTAGTAAATTATTTATTATTCTACCGACAGCCATCATTGCCGCCTTCGCAAGCTGGTTAACAACGCTTCACTATATGCCTGCAATTGACCGTACACCGTTGGACAAAGTAGAAATAAATTATCAATCGTCCCGCACTGTTGATGAAAACGATACGGTCGCGTTTTTACCCGATATCAATACCGAAATTCGCAATAAAGCAGAACCGCTTATTGCCAACAACAACTTCATTGGCATTCAAAAATTAATTAATGAGTATAATCAGGAACAGGCAGACAACGCCTACCTAACCATGTTAAGCGGCCATATTGCTATGAATGAAAAGCAGTATGAAGAGGCAATTAATTTTTATGAAAGCGCATTGAAAATAGATGCAGCTCTGGCCGATAATTCTGTACTGGCGACTAATTTGGTAACATTGATTGATCACCAACGGCTTAAAGCGAATCGGCTAATTGGGTTATTTTTCAGCGAATTAATGGTAGGCGCACTTGCCAGGCGTACCGGCAAAAAAGGCTTAAGAGGTCGCTATGATGCTTTCTACTTACTAAAGAACTCAGGCAATATTGATAAAGTCGATAAAGTGGGTTTAAATATTTGGGATTTGCGAGAGCTAAAAAAATGTTCGCTTAAAAAAGTTGCAATAGAAGAATTAAAACGCCTAAACGACCCCCGTGCACTGCCCGCCTTAAAAGAAATGCAAACACTTAATATTTTAAAGCTTATTCGTTATCACTGTTTAAGTGACGCGCTAGGCGCCGCAATAGAACAACTTGAAAATGCATAAGGCAGAGCAACAAGGCAGTACTGGTGTAAAAAACAAGGAGATCCGGCTTTATCGCATTAACCGCGATCTTTAAGGCTTTTAATATACCTTTCACACACCGATTGAGTAGCCACTTTCAACTTTTCAACCTCACCCGCCAGCCACTCTAATTCCTCTTGAGTAATTTTGTAGTGTTTAGAGTAGCGGGAGTCGATATAGGCGCGTTTTAACCGCTCAAAACAACGGCGCTGGAATTTGTCCTTACCTGGAAAAATATTACTCAACAAGGAATCTGGCGAAGCCCTATCAATTGCCATGTTACGCAAGTTTTTAATATTATGAGTACGTGGACGATAATTGGAGAGAACTAATAATATACACGCGTAAAAACGCTCAACAGACTGGTGAAGATCAAATGCCGCTATTTTAAATTCATCATCCTGAAATGCGTATTCATACTGCTTTAAAAATCCCTTTCCGTTACTAAACCATTGATTATAATGCTCTTGTGCAATCGGCCATCGTTCCGCGTTGGTTAAATGCTTCGGTTCGGGTAAGCCCTTATTGGGCTTGCTAGTATAGAGGTAGACCCCCTCCTTACGAATATCACTAAAGAAGTAGTGACCCTGCCTTAGCCATTGGGCAATTTCCTCATGAGTATGCACAATTAGGTTAATAGGCGAGCGAGTTAGGCGGTCTATCTTATCCTCAATCCCATACCAAAATTTTAGATCCTCGGCTAATTCTCGACCATTTACTGCCACTAAAATATCGTAGTCGCTGATATAGCCGTTAATGGGATTATCCACATAGGTTCCGCGAGCATGACTACCAAACAGTATTATCCACACAATCCACTCATGCCGATCCGCTTCACCCTCAAACTCATTGAGGATAAGGCGCCGAATCTCAGCAATCGTATGTTGCTTGCCTCCTGGCAAGTGGGTTAAATCGGTATTGATTACCATAGTAGAAATCGAGTTATTTTATTCGTTTGAGCGCTTCGAAAACGACTTTTTCAGTCGCCTGAGTTAGCATCTAAACTCCCAAGGATTAATCAGACTTACTCTTGTAGGTAAAAAATCATCCCTCGTGCGAGT
>JBCBZU010000307.1:0-3461 GCA_039815165.1 Pseudomonadota bacterium | reverse complement strand
TCTTTCTTACTGTTGGCATTTTAAGCTACCCTAAAAATCATACTATTGGTGCAATATAGCATCAATGGTATTTGTTGCAAAGTTTTAAATTAGATGAGGCTTTACTTAGGTTCGATAGTACGATTGAGATAAAAAGTAAAATCTCCTTTTAAATCATATTGTTATGTTTACTTATGTCGATTTCTCCCTGTCACGCCGGAGGTCGCGGGTTCGAGTCCCGTCCGGTCCGCCATATTCTACATGCCCAGTGTGGTCCATTTGATTTAGGCCCCGAGCTATGGGCCCCCGCTTGGTTGATTATCGTTCACACTCTGTTTTGATTCTATTTTATCCATTCGTTTCGAGGCCCTTTGAAAACCCTGCAATACGCGGTTTCGTAACGTTAAGGTGGGGTAGGTATATCGCGTGTGTCGGGCTGTTCTAATGCTTTACAGGTAGCAAGAGGGTTCATTAGATGGCGGTCATACAGTTTTGGCCTAAACCAAGAATCGTCCATGCTTGTCTTTCACTTGTCTATCGCCAATCACCCAAAGTAGGTGCTGTATGCGTCAGTGGGGCAATGTAATAATCGATCAATGATGGTCACAGAATGTTCCTTATCAAAAAAATCAGTGTTCCTCCGCTATATGTGGATTCTCAATTAGCAAGTTGACGGCTAACAGCCACGGTAAAAACTGTTTAAATTGTAAGCTGATACTTGTAATTAGACCGTTTATACACAGGTATTAACCAAGTATACTTGAGCTTATTTATCAGCTTATCGAATGACTGCATGCAAAAGATCTACACTGACCAAACCCTGCTCCAGGTTAGCCACATCAAAAACCTCTTGGATGCCGCTAACATCCCCAGCGAGCTGCGCAATGAGTATGCAGCGGCTGGTGTAGGAGAACTTGCCTTTGTCGATGCCTGGCCTGAGCTATGGGTCGCTTATGAAGATGTAGCCCTGTCGAGAAAAGTCATCGACGAATACCTGGCAACTAGTGTAGATGGGCAAGATTGGCGCTGTTCCTGTGGAGAGATTAATGGCGCCGCTTTCTATAGTTGTTGGTCCTGCCAAAGCGATAGACCACAGTGACGACTAACGGTTGATATATGCCTGAATACTCTATCCCTTACCCATGGCAGCAAAACACCTGGCAAGCGTTTCTAAGACGATATGAACAAGGCCGAATACCCCATGCCGCGCTCTTATCCGGTCAACAGGGTATGGGCAAGCGACATTTAGCAAATACCATGGCCAATCTCTTGCTCTGTCAGCAGCCTAAATCAGGCCTGCCTTGTGGCACCTGCCGTGCCTGTGTCTTAATCCAGTCTGAATCTCACCCCGATAAAATACATATTAGCCCCGAAGAGGGAGCCAGGCAGATCAAAATTGACCAAATCAGATCCCTAAGCGCTTTTGTAGGTGAAACTGCCCAGCAGGGCGGTAATAAAGTGGTGGTCCTGGGTCCACTGGAGGCACTCAATATCAATGCCGCCAATGCCCTGCTCAAAAATCTTGAGGAACCGACTCCAGGCACCTACTTTATGGTCTTTTCGCATATATTGAGCGCTGCCATGGCGACTATTCGTAGTCGTTGTCAGATTGTGCCGCTGGGCGTACCGACCCGTGAACAGTCCATCCAATGGCTGTCGCTCGCGAATACCGACAAGCATAAGGATTTGGCCTTATACCTGGATTTTGCAGCCGGTGCACCACTGTTGGCAAAACGTCTATTAAGCGATGAAAACGAAAACCTTAAGGTTTTTATTAAGACTTTGGTGACCATATCAAAAACCATAGGCGTAGATTTATCGATTATTCAGAACTGGTTGGACATTGACCTATCAGA
Source organism: Pseudomonadota bacterium (assembly GCA_039815165.1). Taxonomy (GTDB): domain Bacteria; phylum Pseudomonadota; class Gammaproteobacteria; order Pseudomonadales; family Cellvibrionaceae; genus CANLBN01. Next base: position 1,626 of record JBCBZU010000307.1, on the reverse strand, counting down.
CCTTCTCAACTGGTGGTTACACCTGATCTACTTATGGATTATGATTCAGACAAGAAAAAACCAAGATTATGATAAAGTAGGTACTATTGGTCGCCAGGTTTATGATCTGGCGGACTTAAACTACAATAAACAGTGGTTATTTCGTTTTTCCGATAAACTAATGGCCCTTAAGCGGCAGGTACTACAAGGTGCCAATCACAACCGGCAACTGTTGTTGGAAGAACTATTATTGGATTGGTGCGCTATAATGAAGGCAGCAACTACTCATCCATAGTGGTTAAGCATTAGCAAATCAAAAGTAAGGTGTAGGTTTTATGAAAGATTTTGCCGTTGGTGCAGGCATTTTATCCCTAACCATTAAGGATAAAGCGGTACTGTATGCGGCATATATGCCCTATGTTGTTAATGGTGGCTTATTTATCCCTACCAATAAACACTACAATATCGGCGATGAGGTATTTGTCCTTCTCAACTTGATGGATGAACCAGAAAAAATCCCTGTAGCCGGTAAAGTTATATGGATTACACCTAAAGGTGCCCAGGGTAATCGCTCGGCAGGTATTGGCATTCAGTTTACCGAGCAGGAAAGTGTGGCGCTAAATAAGATTGAGACTTATTTGGCAGGCATACTTGAGTCTGATCGCCCTACACACACGATGTAAATCTTATGTTAATCGACTCTCACTGTCATCTCGACAGACTATCACTTGAAAAGTACGATGGCGACCTATCGGCTGCCATACACGCGGCGCAACAGCGGGATATACAACAGCTACTTTGTGTGGGCATTAGTATTAACAACCGACAAGCGGTTATAAGCATTGCAGAGCAATTTGATGCTGTGGTGTGTTCCGTTGGAGTGCATCCGCTCGATGTAAAAGAAGGGCTGGCATCTGAGGATGATTTAGTCACCTGGTCTCAGCACCCCAAGGTTGTTGCTCTAGGTGAGTCAGGTCTTGATTACTATTATTCTGAAGACGATAAACAACTTCAACAGGAAAGTTTTACCATTCATTTGTCTGCTGCAAAACAAGTAAAGTTGCCCGTGATTGTTCACACCCGTGATGCAAGAGAGGATACTCTCAATTTAATTCGTGATTACGGCTGCCAGGACAGTGCCGGTGTCTTGCACTGTTTTACAGAAAGTTGGGCAATGGCAAAGCAAGCCATTGAAATGAATTATATGATTTCTATTTCTGGTATAGTCACTTTTCGTAATGCCAGCGAGTTACGTGATGTAGTAAAGCTGATTCCATTAGATCGTTTACTGGTAGAAACAGATTCACCCTATCTTGCCCCTGTTCCCTATAGAGGTAAACCTAATGAACCACAGTATGTCAGGGAAGTCGCGGAGTATATCGCACAGTTAAAGGGCCTTCGTTTTGAAGAACTCGCTAAAATAACCAGCGATAATTTTTATCGCCTGTTTGCGAAAGCCAGCGATTCAAGAAAAGCCGCTTAGCCGCTACTTTTACCGCACTTTTGCCGCACATTACTTATAGTAAATCTCAGTAAAGTTGGGAATGTCGGGGGATCTAACCTTGTCCCACAGTGGTTTAACTAAATGATCAGGGGACCAGCCCGACTCCACATTACCAATTTTGCCCCTGCAAATATGCCTGAATG
>JBCBZU010000407.1:0-2686 GCA_039815165.1 Pseudomonadota bacterium | reverse complement strand
GTCCAGTGTCTAACATGCAATTTTTGATGCCAGTAAAGGAATACCCCATGACTCGCCCACGCAAAGAGCTCGTCTCAGTTGAATCCACTCCCTACTACCATATAGTGTCTTGTTGCGTGAGACGCACTTTTCTTTGTGGTTATGACGCAACCACTAATACATGCTATGAACATCGACGCCAATGGATAGAAGAACGTATTCGCTTACTGTCTTCACTCTTTGCGGTAGATATTTGTGCCTACGCAGTATTATCGAATCACTATCATCTAGTAGTTAAAATTGATCCGTCAAAAGCAGAGCTTTGGTCAGAAACTGATGTAGTACAACGGTGGCAGTGCCTTTACAAAGGACCATTGTTGATTCAACATTTTACTGCAGGTCACTCATTGTCTCAAGCAGAACGCAATACCCTTAGCGATATCCTGCAAGAATATAAAAGACGTTTGTGTGACCTCAGTTGGTTTATGAAGTGTCTCAATGAGCCCATTGCCAGGCAAGCAAACCGAGAGGATGGTTGTACCGGCCACTTCTGGGAAGCTCGCTACAAATCACAAGCACTATTGACCAAAGCAGCACTGGTTTCTGCAATGGCATATGTCGATCTAAATCCAATTCGCGCTGGTATTGCGAGTACTCCAGAAACTTCAGATTACACCAGTATTAAAGAACGTATTCAGCCTCGCTTTGAACTCAATAAAGCAATTCACAACGCTATCAATCAAGGAAATCTCAATGGATTCACTGTTCCTTTAAAACCATTGCTGACTTTTAATGAAATCGTAGTCGATGATTATCAGAATGGTATTTCTTTTAATTTTGCAGATTACCTCGCTTTAATTAATTGGAGCGGACGTGCCATCCGGGATGATAAACGAGGTTCTATTTCCAACCAGCTACCTCCTATCTTAGATCGTTTAGCCATTGAACCAGAAATTTGGCTAGAAAACAGCACTCAGTTTGAAGCCCGCTACCGTCAACGATTCCAACAACGCTATATAAAACTGATCAGCGATACCGGATAAGGGTCTTTATTCATTACTATTTATTGATGAGTTATCGCTATAAAGTGGCGATGAATTCCTATGATTAGAATTTTAGCTGGCGAACAGAAATTATTCTGAGAGCAAAAGTTCTATTATTGTTTTAGTATTTCAACGCTTTTACTGGTCATTTATTTATTGAGAGAGATCAGTTTTTTGTTTACTGTATTTACAGTGCCTGTCCTTTTTGCCCTCTCTCTTTTTGCCGCTTTTTGTCGATCTTCAGTGCCTGTCCTTGTTTAGCTGCCGCTTTTTGCCGATCTTCAGTGCCTGTCCTTGTTTAGCCTTTAGCATCAGTGCCAGCTGTCAGTGCCTGTCCTTATTTAGCGCTTATTTAGCGGTCCTTATTTAGCGTGCTTGTTTAGCACCTTGTTCAGCCGATATTCTACTATTCTCGCCTAATTTTTATAGCAGACTCATCGCCATCATGGATATAGATAACCCCTTCACCATGATGCGGATCGGGGAAAATAAAATTGCCGCGACCACACACTGCACATCCCTCATCCTCACCCTGCCATGAGTAATCCAGTTCAGGGGAACGGGTATTAACACGCAGATCGAGTGAGCCTGTTACAGCACCAAAAACAAATTCTCCACGACTATCTTTATCGAATAAAAAATAGCCGGGCTCGATTAAATCAATAAAAGCCTGATCCCACATTTCCATCCAGGTAATACGCCAACGGTCTACAAAATCGTGCATATTTTTCTCTCTATTCATTAAGGTTTATCTCACTGTGGCAATAGTGGCTCATATTTTTGAGGCAAAAGACTGCACTCACTCCGTTCTAGATTTTTAGCTTTATATTCATGGCTCCAGAAAAATTGCTTGTAAAAGTATAGTTTTTATCAAAAGATTTTATTGTTGAACCCTGGCAACTGGTATTTTTGTCTCAGGCGTATAAAGCACATAGAAAATAATCACGCTAATTAGCGCTGCTAAATAACACCAAATGGATGGATAGTTATCCATCGTTTCTAGATGCTTGGCTAATATAAAGCTACCCAGAAACGCCGGGCCCAGCAAGTAGCGTATACGAGGATTCTGCGCTAAGACAAAGGGGATGATAACCGAGAAAACATAAATTTTATCTAAATAAGAAAAGAAATAAGGTGGTTTAAAGAGATACGCAATGGAATGACCGCAGTTGACCCTGATTTGCATCGGCGATGCTATGGTAAATGACCAAAGAAAATATAAACCCAGAACCGTACCAATTGCTAGTACTAATTTTAATGGAATATGGTGCTTGGGATATTGATAAAGTAAAATACTGAGTGGAATGAAAAAGGGCCAGAAACTCATTGCAATAAATGAGTACAGGTACTTGGCCGCATCTGCAAGCTGTTGGGAAATTTGCTGATCTACCCCCAACCACACCAAACCTTCGCTACATTGGTGCAGACCAAAAATGAGCGGTATACTCGCCAGGCACCGACTGCTGCGTGGTATTTTTATACGACTATAGACGAGTGCGGAAGTGCCGACTAAAGCGCCTCCCGTGATAAAACTGACAGTGGCAGAAAAACACATAATTAATTTAATACCCTTCGTTTATCGGATCATATTGTTATCATCGACGAATTTTTCAATTTTCTCAACCAGCTCCTGAAGTACTTGACTTTGCAGGCGATCACTCATG
>JBCBZU010000342.1:0-3075 GCA_039815165.1 Pseudomonadota bacterium | reverse complement strand
TGACGACCACAACGTCATTACTGCCATCTTGAAACACCCGGTTCCGGGCTTACCCAATATTCGTATACAAAACACAGATCTTGATACTAATGCCAATGGTACACTAACCGCCACATTGGAAGTCGACGGCACACTCTTTAGCGCATCTGAAGATATTGCAACTGATCTCGACCTCTCCCATACCGATATCACCTTTTTTTATTCACCTATTAATAACTGGGTACAATTTGACATGGGCCTAACGGGCCGATACTTTAATGGCGAAGTTGTGGTTGTGGGCAATGTTGCTGGAACTGAGTCGATTGATTTAGATAATTGGATTCCTATGTTCTATTTCGGTACTCGTTTTGAGCTACCCTTCTCTGGACTGTATCTGGATGCCAATCTCAATGCCATTGGCTTTAGCGGTAATAAGCTGTCTGATTTTTCGGCTGCACTTGGCTATGTTGCGGATATGGCCGGTTTCGCCGGTCTCACCCTCGCCGGTCTTTCAGCAGAACTGGGCTATAGGGCTTTTACTCTCGAAATTGACGATATCAACGATTTTGAAGGCAATATTGATATCGATGGTTTTTATATGAAAGTGGGCATCCAGTTTTAGCTGGAAAGGGTCGTCTGCCTTAAACCCAGACGCCTCAGTTGGATGCCCGTAGGTCATAAGCTCGCCATTGATTTTAATCCCTTACAGATATAAGCCCATTTATCCACTGGATAAATGGGCTTATTACTAAGGGGCTTCTAAAGGAGGAATCCCGTGATAGGGCATCAAAAGGCGAGATTTTCGCCAAACTGTGCTTTTGATGACTGAAACCTATTAAAAACCTAAGCAAGCTGTGAAATAGATCTTATATTAAGTGCGAACCAGCTCACGCTGCCTTAGGTAAAACCGCTATAATTAGGCAATGAATTATGTCTACTCAGATCCCAACCCTATTCCTCTTGACCGACACCATCTGCACAATGTACGTCGGGCATTCCTGCACCTGAACAACGCTCGTCTGGAATTAGCGAAAGAGTCCCTCGGAGAGGCTCAGAGGCTGTTTCTCGATATACTGCCCGCATTAATACACTTCAATCACCCCATGCTACCGGGCTATGTCACACGTTCAACTCCATCCGGGGTTTATGGCTTTTCCATGGCCAATGAGGAGCAAATGAATCAATTGAGGAAGCTGACTCGCAGTTTCAACCCCAGCACCTATAGAGATAATAAACAAGAGCAAACCGACATTCTGGCGCTCTATTCTATGGGCAGCATGGGAACCATTGCCCAGAATAGTAAAAGCGACATCGATATCTGGCTATGCTATCGGCCTAATCTCAGTTATCGGGAACAAGAGTTATTGAGTGAGAAATGTAAGCGTATCTGTGCGTGGGCTAAAAATCTCGATATTGATGCCACTATCTTTTTGATGGACCACCTAAATTTTTGCGCCCAAACCCAGCTTTCATTTAGCAAGGAAGCCAGTGGCAGCACCCAACACTATTTGTTGCTGGATGAGTTCTACCGAACGATTATCCACCTGGCTGGGCAATTACCCATTTGGCTCTTTGTAAGACCGGAACAAGAACACAGCTACGAGGCTATAGCCAAAGCAATCCAAGAGCAGCGGCTACTGCCCGAAAACCAGGATGTTGATTTCGGCAATATTGACAGTATTCCCGCCAGTGAATTTATCAGCTCCGCTATTTGGCAACTTTATAAGGCTATCGAGTCGCCCTATAAATCCATCTTAAAACTACTGGTATTGGAAATTTATTGCCACCAGTATCCGGATTTACCTTTATTGTCCAATCACTTTAAGTCCCATTTACACGATGTTGATAAAAATAAAATGGTCAACTTATGGGATGTAGATCCCTACTTGTTAAATTATTATTTTATTGAAGAGTATTTACTGTCGACAAAACAAACACCGCGCTTGGAATTTATCCGCCGCTGCTTTTATTTCAAACTTGACCAACCGCTCACTGACAATGACAAACAGTCGCGAAAATTGAGTATCATTGGGGAGATGGCAAGATCTTGGGGCTGGGACAATGACTTTATTTCTCATCTGGATAATCACAGAAGCTGGTCATTAAAAGATACTTTGGATGAACGCCGACGCATTATTAATGAGCTAAATAACAGTTATCAACAGATTATGAACTTTTTCCGTAATCAAAAAGGTCAAATACAAGTACCAAATCGTGAAATGAATATTCTCGGCAGAAAATTACACGCGGCCTTTGCGAAAAAAACCGGAAAGATTGATTGGGTCAATCCAGTAATTTCCAACAATATTACTGAGCCTGAAATCACTATTCGCAAACAGGCAAATAGTGATTTGTGGGCGGCAGTGGACTGCAATGACAAAGCAATTGCCAGCAAGGCGACACCTTTAGAGTTAATCACCTGGTTACACTGCAATCAAGTGATGATTGCCGCAACGCGTTTGCTTTTTAACAACCAGCAAACCGATACACGGCTCTATTATTCATTGCGACGATTTATTACATCGCTTATTCCGTTACCCTTAACAATTGCCAAGCACAACGATTTTGAAAAAGGCTGTCAGCTTAAAAAATTATTATTTTTTGTCGACTATCGACCCGATAAATTTCAACTAACGGATACTATTACTGATCGAGTTAATTTATTATCCTTAACCTGTGATATTGATGTACTCACTATTAATAGTTGGAATGAAATTATCTGCACTCATAAGCAAGGGCCGCTATTGGAGTCCATGATCGCGATATTTATCGGTATTTTTAAACGTGAAACAAACCATTTTAATCCTGATATTTTGTTCAATTATCCAGAGCGAAACATACAACAAACGATAAGATCATTTTTTGCTCCTCTTTTTAAGCGCGTGATTGAATTTTTCAAGCAATGCCCTCGGGGTCGTTACATTACCCATATCAATAATCGCTATCTACTGATTCACCTCGGTGACCAGGGATCAGATATTCAGTGGCTATCAACTGAGCGGGAATTAAAAAAGATATTGCTATCACCCATGCCTTACTACAGCCCGGTTTACATGGATATGGAAACCATGGCTTATCACCCTTTGGCAATCTTTA
>JBCBZU010000408.1:0-2656 GCA_039815165.1 Pseudomonadota bacterium | reverse complement strand
AGCGTTTACAAGGGCTTTCAGGTTGAATTTGGCGTCATTTCCTGGTTGAATAGTCACTGTGGCCAGCCACACATCATCGATGAAAAGGACGTTCGCATTCTTGCCTAACGTCTGCGCCACCTGCCTAGTGGTGGGCGAGTCGGGAGGCATCCCGACTCGGCTTTCTTACAGATGCCTGGTCCGCAGCAAAACCTCGCAATGTATCATCCTAAAAACCGCAGTTGAGCGCTTATTTCCAAGCTAAGTTACTGATACGCAACTAAAACACTTTACTTCTTATTCGCCCATAGGGTTGGGTTAAAAACGCTGCACATATCCAGCCCAAATTCTGTGTTCAACTGCGGTTTTTAGGTTAAAGCTATAAAGAGAAGTGTTGCCCTAAATAAACGCTTTTTACTCTATCGTTGTTCATCACTGTATCCGCATCGCCTTCGGCAATAATATGGCCCTCGCTGACGATATACGCCTTTTCGCAAATGGTCAGTGTCTCGCGCACATTGTGGTCGGTGATCATAACGCCAATACCGCGTTCTTTCAGATGAGTAATAATTAGCTTAATATCATTAACGGAGATGGGATCCACCCCAGCAAAGGGCTCATCCAGCAGAATAAACTTAGGTTCGGTCGCCAGTGCCCTGGCAATTTCCACCCGTCGTCGTTCACCACCGGACAAGGCAATACCCAAAGAATCACGGATATGGGTGATATGAAACTCTTGCAGTAACTGATCCAACTTGGCCTTGCGTTGGTTCCGGGTCAGGTCTTTACGGGTTTCCAAAATGGCGAGAATATTGTCCGCCACTGACAGTTTGCGAAAAACCGAAGCCTCTTGGGGCAGGTAGCCAATGCCCGCTCGGGCTCGCCCGTGCATTGCCAAGGCAGTAATATCTCTATCATCTATGGTAATTGATCCTTTATCCGCCGCCACCAGTCCGGCAATCATATAAAAGCAGGTTGTCTTACCGGCACCATTGGGCCCTAGCAAACCGACAATTTGGCCGCTAACCACACAGAGTGATACATCGATAACAACGGGTCGCTTGCTATAACGCTTAGCAAGGTGTGTAGCATGGAGAACGGGCATTGTGCGGCGGCTTATTGTTCGGCTTTAGGCTGAGGAGGGATCACCACGGTGACCGGGCCGCTATCCTTGTTGCTCTTGGCTTCCACGCGCGCGGCGTTCACGTCGTAAACAATGGTATTGCCAGTAATCTTGGAACCGTCTTGATCGAGAGAAGCGTCATCGCTTAATGAAATCTGTTTACTGTCCAGCTTGTATTCAATCGTTTTCGCTTTTGCCAGCACATCGGCCTTATCGACCGCAGGTTTTTGCTTAAACTGTGCAGGCGAACCGACAGCGATAATCTTAACGACCTGCTCTTCGTTAGAATAGATAGTGACTTTGTCTGCGCGAATATTCAGTGTGCCTTGAGAAATATCGACCTCGCCCTGGTAAATAGTAAGCCCCGTTTTGTTATCCTTTACCGCTGAGTTGGACACGATCCGAATGGGTTGTTGGCTATCCTCGGGTAGCGCAGATGATAATGCCGGCACAAGTAGACCTGCAAACAAGGCTGTGCTTAGCCCAAGGCACTTATAAGTTTTGTGGATTTTGAGGGTTTTGTGGATTTTGGTAAACACTTTTAACATTAGATAAGAGTTCAATTCGTTTTTCATCGAAGTAGACTTTTAAACCGACAGCATCCACTCGACCAGTATTGTCGATGATCATAACAGGTTTATCGGTCTGGGCGTATCGGCGCTTGGGGCGAACCCACAATTCTGCTGTTGAAATACGGATATTCTGTTCAGTGTCGAGCACTTGCCGTATTAATACATCGCCTTTTAAGAGTAGCTCGTCTTTTTGTTCACTGCCTTCTGCCATGACTGATGATAAGACCCACTCCGGCTGATTTTGTTCGCTTTCAAAGACAGTCATCGTTGGCTTTTGAATAATCACCTCAGGCCCAGAGGCAGTATCGGCAATAGATGGCGACAATGCATAGTAAAAGATAGCGTCTGCCTGTAAGCGATAGCTCAATTGCCCCTGTTCACTGTACTGCTTAATATCTGCGCCGGTAAGATAGCTTTCCGGATAAGCCTGCGCGGTGGCAGCTTCGTTTAGCAAGCGTTGAAATTCCTTTGGCGGAGAGCGCCATAGCAGCACTATAAGAGCCAGCAGACAAGAGAGAGTGAGCACAATTCGCCAGAATTTGGGCATACCGACTACTATAAGTAAGGGCTTAAAGCGCTCTCAAAACGACCTTGAGCCAGCATAATCAAATCACAGGCTTGGCGCACGGCACCACAGCCGCCTGCCAGCGTACTTTGCCAGTGGGCATGTTGTTTGACAACCCAATGGCCATTGCTGGGGGTCATGCCCAGGCCCACGCGCCTAATTAAAGGCAGGTCAGGGTAGTCGTCGCCCATATGGGCGATATGGTGGTAATCAATCGACAGGGTTTTGCGCAACTCATGCAGGAGCTCGTCTAAAGCGGTGAGCTTGTCTTCACGGCCTTGAATGACATGGTGAATCCCCAGTGCGGCTGCACGTTTTTGTACGATAGCGCTGGTACGACCCGTGATAATAGCCACTGTCAGCCCACTTTTTTGCAGCATTTTGATGCCCTGCCCATCAAGTGAATGAAAAGCTTTT
>JBCBZU010000379.1:0-2862 GCA_039815165.1 Pseudomonadota bacterium | reverse complement strand
CCCAATACTCCATCGAGGCCTTAACAGCAGTTTAGCGACAACAGTCAATCAAAAAAAGATAACGCCTATGAAAAAAATCTTACATTTTATAAAGCAACCGGTTTTTATCGCAGTCATGGGCCTGCTGCTACTGTCGTTGTTAATTTGGTTTGCCGGACCACATATTAAGTTTGGTGAGGGCAATACAGCACCCTTGGCGAGTGCGATCATTCGCTTAGTGTGTATTATCATTTTATTGCTATTGTGGGGTCTCAATAATCTTCGCTCGCAATTGTGGGCCAACAAGCAAACCACAGATTTAGTCGAGGGCCTGCAAGATGATCAGCAAACGCACAGCGCAACTTCTGACCAAGAAGCGGAAGAGCTGCACCAAATTAATCAGCGCTTTGCCGATGCACTGGCGACCTTAAAGAAGATTAAATTCACGAGCAAAGGGCGTAAAAAAGGTCTCTACGAATTACCGTGGTACATTATTATTGGTCCTCCAGGGGCGGGCAAAACAACCGCACTGATCAATTCGAGCCTGGATTTTCCGCTGGCAGAGAAGTTTGGCAAAGTGGCGCTGCAGGGCGTTGGCGGGACTCGAAATTGTGACTGGTGGTTTACCAATGAAGCCGTACTTGTCGATACCGCCGGGCGCTACACCACCCAGAGCAGCCATCGTGTTGTCGATAGCTCTGCCTGGGAGGGCTTTCTCAATTTGCTGAAGCGCCATCGCCGTCGCCGACCGATAAACGGGGTTGTTGTTGCGGTGAGCGTGCTGGATTTACTCACCCAAACCGAGGAAGAACGTCTACAAAATGCCAAGCTTATCCGCCAGCGTCTGGACGAATTAATGGATAAGCTACAGGTCCGATTCCCCGTCTATTTGATTCTGACTAAATCAGATTTGATGGCTGGTTTTACCGAGTTTTTTGAAGATTTGGGACGCGATGAACGCGAGCAGGTGTGGGGCATATCACTGCCCAACGCCCCGCAGGCGTCACAGTCGCCTGATTTTGATTATCTAAGCCAAGAGTACGATAAATTATCGACACATATACATGAGCGAGTGCTATGGCGTTTGCACCAAGAGCGCGACCCCCAGCGAAGGGGAGCGATTCATGGTTTTCCGCTCCAGTTTGAAAGTTTGCGCAAAATAGTCGAGGGTTTTGTACAGCAAACCTTTATCAAAAATCGTTATCAGTTCCAGCCCTATCTTCGCGGTCTCTATTTTACCAGTGGTCTGCAAGACGGCAATCCCATCGACAGGCTGATGACTTCCCTGGCCGCCAACTTTGGTTTTTCTCGCGAGACAACGGCTACGTCTACCCAACAGGGAAAAAGCTTTTTTTTAGGCGACCTGTTTCGCTATGTGATTTTTCCTGAGTCTGAACTGGTTGGCTCCAATGTACGTTATGAACGATTTATTCGCTGGTCTCAACGGGCGGCTTATGTCGCTCTGCTGGTGATTACTGTCGGCGTTATGGCGGTGTGGACTGGCAGCGTGACCAGACACAAAATGTTTATGTCTGAGGTAGATTCTTATGTTGACGAATTTATTGCCGAAAATAAACGGGTGCAAAGCTGGAATCAGGATATCCGAACGCTGCTGCCCGGCTTGGGCGCTTTAGCCAAGGCCAGTATTGTCTACGATCAACAGAGTCATCCCTGGCTAAATGGTATTGGAATGTACGACCCCCGTGTCGATGATCAGGCGAATCAAGCCTATGAAACCAAGCTGACGACTTTATTCCTGCCAAAATTGATCGACACTCTGGAAGTATTTATCAAGCAAGGTCATGGAGGCGGTGATTTATACAACACTTTTCGCACGTATATGATGTTTAACAAAGTGGAGTTCATGAACCGTGACTTAATCACCGACTGGTTTAGTCGCTATTGGGATAAGCAATATCACGGGTCTGGAGAAGTAAGGCAGCAGTTAAAAAAACACCTGGCGGATTTGCTATCCTTAAACCTTGCCCCCAATGAACTCGATCCCCGACTGGTGGTGGATACCCGCAATTTATTACTGCGTGTGCCTGTCGCACAGCGAATTTACAGCCGTCTACGCACCAACCCCGACTACAGTCAAAAAATCGATATGCGCAATTATATTGGTGAGTCGGTACGCACCTCCTACGATTTAAGTGCAAATAGATTGGCGTATTTGCAAGTTCCTTATCTCTTCACCATCGAAGGCTATAAGGCCATTGATTTATCCAAGGGCTCACCCATGATCGCCAGTATTGTCAACGAAGACTGGGTATTATCAGACGACAACAGCGAGCGAGTCGATTTTTTGGAGGATGACCTGGATGAAATCAGCAGGCAGGTCGAAGCACTTTACCTCTCTGAATATTCCCGCATTTGGGTAAATCTTTATCAGGGCTTAGCCGTCACTGAATTTAAAAACTTAAGCCATGCGAGTAATGTGTTGGCCAGTTTTACAGACCCGGTTTATTCACCGCTGGTGTCTATATTGCAAGTTGGCAAAACCAATACGCAATTATCGGTGCCGCTGGCGCAAAATTTGGCAGATGATAACGCCGAGGGCAATTTGGGTAAGGCGACTCGCTACCTGGCAGATACATTTGAAGGTAACACAGTTGACAAACGTTTTCGTGAATTGAATGTGCTTTTGCGAGAGTCCTCCCAGCGACCAGCACCGATTGCGGGCATCATTCAGCAAATTCAGCAATTACAAAGTTTTGTCAATGAAATAACCATTGCCCCTGATCCATCTCAACAGTCATTCGACATTGTTAAGGCTCGATACAGCAGTGGCTCTGGTAATGCGATCACCGCCCTTAAAGGTTACGCCAAAAATACGCCAGAGCCGGTTAAGACTTGGCTAAATACCTTGGCGGATGAAAGCTG
>JBCBZU010000054.1:0-8627 GCA_039815165.1 Pseudomonadota bacterium | reverse complement strand
TGATTGCCAGGTTAATAGTAGCCAACAGGCTTGTGCGATATTTCCCAGCACTGATGGATTTTAGGATTACGCTTAAAATCAGGGTCCACTGTATCGGCGGTAATATTGTCAAGCGAAAACGCCGATAGGGCCTGCTGGTCGATTTTAAAACTGCGCAAATTATTGGAGAACAACAATCGCCCCTCGGGCTTAAGCAACTCCATACAGCGTTTGATTAACGCGACATGATCGCGCTGAATATCCAATATACCCTGCATTTTTTTCGAATTGGAAAAGCTGGGTGGATCAAGAAAAATAACATCAAAACCTTGCCGACAGTCTTGCAGCCATTGCAGACAATCAGCGCGTATGAGTTGATGGCGTTTTGTTTGAATATTATTCAACTCAAAATTTTGCCTGGCCCAGGCCAAGTAGCTATTTGACATATCAACACTAATGCTCGACTGCGCGCCCGCCAGCGCAGCCTGCACCGTGGCGGTCGCGGTGTAGCAAAACAAATTGAGAAAGCGCTTACCCGCTACACATTGCTGCATACGCCGTCTAACAGGCCGATGATCCAAAAATAAGCCGCTATCCAAATACCGCCATAAATCAATATAAAACTGTGCCTGCCCCTCTTTAACCACAATGGGCGATGGTTCGCGGTTATGCGCTTGCAGGGCTTGCTTTTGATATTGGGTTTTACCCCTGGTGCGCTGGCGTTTTTTGATAACGACGGCATCTTCATCACAACCTAAAGCAACATAAGTGGCGTCGACCAGGTCCCGAAAGCGATGCTGGGCCTTGTCCTCATTAATTGAGGTTGGCGCTGCATACTCTTGTATATGCACATGGTCGCGATAAATATCGATAGCCGCCGCATATTCTGGAATATCGGCATCGTAAAGGCGATAACACTCAATCTGATTTTGCCTAATCCAGTTGCTTAACTGTTTTTGATTTTTCTTTATGCGATTGCACACCATAAGGGCGCCTTCAGACAGGCTTTCCACAGTATCGGGTCGCGCCGACCAGGGATTAGCCCTGTGGTCTTTTACCTCTTTAAAAAAAGCATCTTTCTCAACCGTAAAGCACCGCAGGTCTGCGGGGATAGTGCCGTTAAAAAACCGGTATTTTTTCTGCGCCCGCAGTGCCATGTGTTTGGCCAACTGCGGGTTAGCGCTCAAAACCGCGGCTTTCCAGCCAATAAAGTCGCGACGCAGGCGCTCACCTAAACATTGATAGACAGGCACCAGCGCTTTTTCTTCACTTAGGCGCTCACCATAAGGCGGGTTTGAAATCAGCAGGCCATTGGCCATTGGCTTATGGGTCGGTTTAGAAAACGCATTAATGGGTTTGCACAGCACCCGAATAAATTCTCCCAGCCCGGACAAGGCAATATTGGATTCAGCCGCGTGCAGCACCCGCCGGTCGCAATCATAGCCTCGGGCTTCAAAGCCCCGCTGCCGTAACCGCTCTAGACCCTGATGCTTGCGGCTTTGTGCGTCTTCAAGCAGCGAGTCCCAAGCCCGCTGATCAAACTGGCGCCAGCGGCTAAACCCCCATTGCGCGGTAGAGCGGAATAAACCCGGTGCAATATCGGCGGCCATCAAAGTGCCTTCAATTAACAGCGTGCCAGAGCCACACATAGGGTCAATTAAATAGCCGCCCTGCTCTGCTATCTGTGGCCATTGGGCTCTTAAAAGTATGGCGGCTGCCAGGTTTTCTTTGAGTGGTGCCTGCCCCTGCTGCTGACGGTAGCCGCGGCGATGCAGGCTTTCTCCCGACAGGTCGAGGCTGATATAAAGCCGGTTATTACTGAGTCGCCCGTTGATAATCAGATCAGGATTGTGCTTATCCACTGAAGGGCGCCTACCCACCGTGGCTTGAAAAAAATCAACAATAGCGTCTTTCACTCTAAGAGCACCAAATTGTGTATTGCGAATATGCTTATTGGTGCCGGTAAAATCCACCCGAAAACAAGCCTCAGGCGCCAGATGCTGCTGCCAGTCAATATTTCGTATAGAACTGTACATGCCGGCGTCATCATTAAGCGGAAAGTTTATCAAGGGCAACAGCACTTTATTGGCCAAACGTGACCATAGGCAAACCCGGTATAAATCTATACCTTCGGCCTTAAAATAAACCCCTGCAACCGTGGCTCGGCACTCACTGACGCCGAGATCGGACAATTCCTGATACAGCAGGTCTTCCAGGCCTTTGGGGCAGGCGGCAAAATAATCAGTGGCCATGCTTATGCCGGGCGGGCTTGGCGAATGGCATTGACGGACTCTTTGATTAGCGATGGACCCTTGTCAATAAAACCCGTATAGATCTGTACCAAATCGGCGCCGGCCTTTATCTTGGCTGCGGCATCACTCCCCTGCATAATCCCGCCGACGCCAATAATGGGCAGCCGGCCAAGGTGGCTGCGCAATTGTGCAATCAGCGCTGTGGATGCATCCGTAAGCGGGGCACCGCTTAAGCCGCCAGCTTCCCCTGCCAGTGGATGTGAGGCCACGGCGGATCGATCCAGGGTGGTATTGGTGGCGATCACACCGTCGATTTCATAGCCAATCAAGGTCTCACTAAGGTGTTTAACTTCGGTCTCATTCATATCCGGTGCGATTTTTACCAAAATCGGTTTATAGCATTGGTGCGCTTGGGTTAACTGCTGCTGAGCGCGTTTAATGCCCTCTAACAGCCGCTTGAGATGATCGCCAAACTGAAGCTTGCGCAGGCCCGGCGTATTGGGTGAGGAAATATTCACCGCAATATAATCCCCATAGGGATAAACCTTGTGCATCGCCATTTGATAGTCAGCCAGCGCCTCGGCGTCGGGCGTGCTTTTATTCTTACCAATATTAATACCCAGCACACCGGAATAACGGCGTTGCTGGACCCGTTCGAGTAAATAATCCAGGCCTTTATTGTTAAAGCCCATACGATTAATCAAGGCATGGTGTTCTTCCAAGCGAAACAGACGCGGCTTTTGATTGCCTGCTTGAGGCTTGGGCGTAACCGTGCCAATTTCTACAAAACCAAAACCCAACTGACCCAAGGCATTAAAGTAATCACCGTTTTTATCCAAACCGGCGGACAAACCCACCGGATTGTCAAAGCGAAGGCCAAGTCGCTCTAGCGGATCAGAGACGGTGCCCGGGCAAAATAAGGGCAACAACCTCAGCCGCTCAGCAACACCCAAACAAGTGAGGCTGATAGTGTGGGCGTGTTCTGGATCAAGACTAAAAAGAATCTGGCGAAGCAAGGAGTACATAAATATCGGCTGTTCATAAACGGCTTGCCAGCATACTGGAAAGCCCGCGGGCAGTACAGACTGGAACCTTGGCGTAGGGGCAGGTTTGTCTGAACAATAGCGCCTGAACAATAGCGCCTGAGCGAGCCCGCGTAATGTTAGCCACAAACCGGCGGCCGTCCATAAACAATCACAAGGTACAGCAAACAATTTACCGCTAAAACACAGTAAAAACAGTGTCTGACTATAACGGTTAACGCTCAACCGACTAAATCAGCCCTCCCCAATAAAACACTTCTCTATATCCAATGATATATACCCCGATAGTCATAAAGCGTTTACTATTTAAACAGTTGGTTGATTTAAGAGACAACTAAGCACTGTCAAAAAACAACTGGCAACTAAAGACAACTAATAGGTAACCCCCATGACCACCATTACCGGCAACGGCACCCCCTCAGGCTCTTTTGGATTTCCGTCTGGCGCTTCTGCGGCGGGTTATTCAGCCGCAGGTCCCTCACCAGAGGCTCAACTGTTTAACGCCGGGGCCACCAAACGTTATCCCGGCAGCACCATCGCCGCCGGCGGCCGCCTGGACCGGGGCGTACTCTTGTACTCAGAGGATGGCAGCAAGGCCTTGTATTTGGCCAGCGATTTTAACTTGATGTTATTGGATACCTCTGCCCCTGGCTTTGATCCCGCTGACCCTGTGCACACGGGAACAAAGCTGTGGGATACAGGCAATCATAATTATAAGCACGACAAAGATAATGGCTACCTGATATTTCATCAGAACGGAAGGCTACAGAAGTACGACCGACATGATCATGGCGTTTGGGGCGCGGGTGATGTAAATATAGATAGCTCCCTCTACCGACTTACCTTGCGCAACGATGGCGCCCTTATCGCCTATGATGGTCTGGATGGTCGCCTCCTGTGGATGCTGAACCCAAAAGGAAAGGAGACCAACGCGGGCCCAGCGCAAGACGTAAACACCTATCTCAACGATAGCCTGGGCACCCAACTGGAATCGGGTGACTCTATGACAGGCAATCAATATATTGAGGCGGATGGCCGCCGCATTTTCTTGACCCATTCCGGTATGCTCGCGGCGTTTAATCCCGCAGACAATAAAACCGAGATAATACTCTCAACCGGCATTGAGGGTGGCACTCTCAACGTGGGCCACGATGGTCGCTTATGGGTAGAGAATAGCCTGGGTAAGGTCTTTGATATTGTTCCGGGCACCGAAGGTGTGGATAGAAACTTTACCCTACAAGGCAAGCTTACCGAAAGCAGCGGTATGGAGTTATCTTACGTAGACGAGACCACAGGTGACATCCTGTGGAGCAACCGACACGGTGTCATACAGTTGCCCGTGACTGATGCCGATCTTGACGCAGAGCTAACCTTTGATGGCCGTGTGGATGGCAATAGCACAACCCTCATCGAGATGGAATCCAGCATAGAGGCCGCGGGCCTTATCTACCATAAACTGGTTAGCGAAATAGGTCAGCCGCCTTCATTAACCGCCTTGACGACCGTTGATCTGGTCGCCGACACCTTCGGTGAAAAATTGTCGCTTACCCGGGAACAATGGCTACAGTTTGAGCAGGACAATCAGCTGAGCGACGGACGGTTTACCGGCGCATTCAACGTAAGGGCGCTTATCGCAGGCGACGGCACCGGCCCGGATGAAGAGGTGGTGCTTAAGATCATCACCCAAGCATCGGTTTTGTTTAACGCCTTTCAGCACTATTACCAACACCCGGAATCGGGGCTGGATTTTGTCTGGGCCAGCAATTACCAGGCGATGCGCGGCAACCACAATCGGTTTTATCACGCATTGGCGAACGAAACCTTAGGGAGATCGACCACGGATTTTATCCTGTCGCGAATCACTATGGACACAGTACACACACTCAGTAAGGATATTATCGAAAAGTTTGACCATGACCAGGACGGTATCTGGAATGAGGCCGAATTACATTACTACAACACCCGCCATATGCGCCCTGATGTGATGGCAGTGCCGGACCCGGGTAAGGGACTTTTAACCGCAGACGGTTTGGCCATATCACTACACACTCAAATCTCAAAAGACATGGGACGGATGTTTATTGACTTGTTTGAAACAGACAATGCCAAGGCCAAGCAGGCTAACAAGCCCGCCAAGTGGATATGGAATGGCCCGTCACTCGCCGATCTCGATCGTTCCTCCCTGGCCGACCGGGTTGGCGACAATGGCACTCTGGCAGATGGCGACTATTCCATCGATCTGATCACGTTTACCCGTATGGAGAATGACACACTCGTCCACCATCAGGTCTATGCGAATGCCGACCAAAGACAGGTTTTCCAACTCGACCACGATGCCGGTAAACTCACCATTCTCCACAGTGAAAAGTTAGGGTTCAACGCCACCAAATATTATTGGCTTAACCACGCGAACATAGCGTATGAAACACAACGTACCGTGATCGTCGATGCGCAGGGGAATACGGTATCCGGGCAGTCAGCAAAATATCTCTATGCGCACCGGTTTGCGCGTTCTTGGGAGCATATGGTGGCCAATGGTGCGCTGAAGACAGAGAGTTACGCCCATCTCAAAAAAGAGGAGGAGTACTACAATCAGGATACGGAATCATGGGAGACAAGGCCGGTCTATGTCAATAAAGAAGGCACCAAACTGCGAGATTTTGCCGACAATTTTCATTTTGACATAGGCGATACATACTCCAAGATGACTGACTATGAAGCCTGGCAGCTAGTCCTGGATAAAATGAAGATTAGCGAAGAAGCAGAGGAGTTTGGTGGGTATATGGCCGTGCTGGGTAAATCGCCGCCAGTCCTGGAATCGACCATGTCCGCAGCGGCTATGTGGGGAGCCAATACCGGCAGCAGCAAGGATATTCACCCTGAGTTTAAAAATCAGGACGATAAACTCAAACGGCAACTTGAGAACACCGAAGATATTTATCATTACCTCAAAGAGCAAGCACAACTGCGAGGCCAACCAACCGATGAACTGGACAAGGAATTCAAAGAGATACGCCACCAGTTAAAAAAGCAGATTCGTAAACAGCATAACCACGAGATGATGGAAGAGATCGTGCTGGTCGCCACGTTAACGGTGGCCGTCTTGAGCATGGGCGCAATGGCGGCGCTGAGCACTGCGGCAGTCGCCGGAGAAGCGGCGGCAGCAACGGCGATGGCGGCCGAAGAAGCCGCCGCCGCCGCGGCGGCAGCGGAAGAAGGCGTGGCCACAGGGGCGGCGGCCGCGCTGCGAACCTCTCCCATGCTTTACTCGCTACTCCCTGCCTCAGAAGAAGCCGTCGCCTTTGCAGATACACTCACTGAGGAGTGGGTTGCCTTTGAAGGTGCGGCTGGGGAGGCCGGAGGTGTGGCCGGGTCTGGCACTGAAGGTGCGTCTGAGGCGGCGCTTGACGCTGGGGATGAGACCGCCAATCAGACCCGGGCTGCGTTAGAACTGGACCTGGACACCGATCACCTGTTAAACATCAAGGACTCCTTGGACGATAAGGCAGCCGCATTCTCTTATGGCTATAAGACCGGCGGTTTAAGCGGCTATATGGGCTATCTGTCGCGCTTTTCTTCTGATGCGTGGGAAGCCATATCCACCTTGTCAACATCCGTCCTGTCCCTGACTGGCGGGGCGCCCGTTGCGGGCTCAGGCACGGTGTATATCGACGGCGGATCCAGCACTGGTGAGGGAGACTCAGAGCCGACAACCCGCCCGGCCTTTACCCTACCCGCAGGATTCGCGCACTTTGACGGCCATAGCGTTGCCGACGCACTCACCGCCATTGACTTGCAAGCAGAATTAGCACAGGCCTACAACAATAGCCCGCAAGCGGCAGTGGCGGTCTACAATCAACGCTTGGAAGACGCCGATAACCCCGATATGCCCGGTATCACTCCGGCTATTGTAGATCTGGCACTGGATGCACTACCCGATGGCATGGGCGAGATCATTAAAACCCTGGCAAGCCTGGACCCGGCCATGCTGGCACCCATCACCATCGCACCCGATGCCGACCCTAAAGAGGCATTGATGGCCCTGGCGATAGACAATGTGCAAGCCGGTGACAATACCTTGGCCCTGGACCTGCTCGGCGTCCTGTCCAAAGAAGATGGCCATGCCATGGTGATGTATCTTGCCGGCAGCAAACGCTGGGATCTGACCACCCCCCTTGCCAACACCCGCGACGCAGAGCGACTCGCCGCAGGGCTAATGCTCGAAGCCATCAACAAGGCTGTCGACGAGGCCGACCATGGCTACTACAACAGGCTAATAGACATCTCCCTGTTTTCATCCAGCTACACCACCGCCATTTTTGAGGCGATGACCGACTTGGATGCCGACACCACGGGGACATTTATCGCAGAGATGATGAGCCGCAGGCCCGAGAAGATAGGCACCTTCACATATTGGTTTAATGAACTGAAGCCAGGCAGCGCCCTTAAGCTGATTGGCGTGATCATCGGCTTTGCCAATCAACAACCCGACTCAATAGCACCTGGGCAGATACAAGACTTGGAGGATATGGCGAAACGCCTGATCGAGGACGGCGCCGTCACACCCGCTGAGGCCTTCACCTTAATGGCCATGCCGGATGCCGCTGCTTTTTTCAGCACATTAACCCCCACCAACCGCACCCGCCAAGCCTGGGATGCCCTCAGCGCCTATGCCAGCGCACTGGGTAATGGCACCAGTATTAAACAGGCCTATACCGCCTTTACGGATGCGCCTGTTGTCGACAGCCCGGCCTTTACGGGATTAAGCGCGGCAGAAAAACTGGCACTGCTGCTGCTGTTGACGCCAGAAAAATTTAAAGGGGCCTTTAACAAGATGACAGAAGATGCCAAGGGTGACGTCCTTGGCGTGGCCACTCCTCATGCCGTTGTAGCGATGTTAATTCATATGAAGCCCAGTGATGCCGATGCCATCGTCGACACTTACGTGGCTGACACACATCCTGTCGCAAAGGCATGGGCAGCGCTTGTGCGCCTGAATGAGCTGTTACATGGCCAGGGGCAGGCAGGCAGTAAAAAGACAAGAAGCAATACCAGCACTAAGGGCTTGGCTACTCCTGGAGAGACGTATGCAGCGTTCCTTGCCTTTATCAAAGGCGATGATGGCGATCACACGAGGATTAAGGGGAAATTTGACGCCTTATCCGCCACTGAACAAGGGGCACTGTTGGGCTCACTCGCAAGAGAGGATCTTCATGACTACTTAAGATCAGATCTTGAACTGGTTACAAATATCTCTACCCTAAAGGCCATCGACAGTATCGACCCTAATTTGCTGATGAACGCCGTCTTTGCCGGGGAGGCCCACGAGGCGCAAAGCATTATCAATAACTTG
>JBCBZU010000434.1:0-2433 GCA_039815165.1 Pseudomonadota bacterium | reverse complement strand
TTTTGTTGGTATATCAGTGTCTTACGTGAGAAATAAGCGGTCAACTGCGGTTTTTAGGTTTAACCTAGTGGAATGGGATTTTGCACTTACAGAAAATCGTTAACCGTTTTCAGTTATCGCATAAAAAGTGAATATTTGGCTATTGGCCGTTATATCAATGTACAGCAACAACTTCGAGGTATTTTCGAGCATTGCTATACATAGGTGTTAACGAGGCTATAGCCCTGAAGTGATTGACGTTGAGTAAGGCCTTCTATGGTTTCATCAGCGGGATCAGCAGCAGATTGAGCAAGATTTTGCCTTGCGCTGCCCTCTTCAGATTGTTGCTGTGATTGATCTGAAACATCAACATCAGCCAGATTAAGACCTTCGCCACCAAACATTTCCCGTAGACGCACAGCACTCTGATCCAGTGCTTCTCGAACGCTACTATTTTGAACAACAAAGCTAACGTGAGCCTGCTCGTTGACGACAGAGACTTTGACTTGAATAGGGCCTAGCTCCGGCGGATCCATATGAATCTCTGCTTGCTGTATACCCTGTTTGTTCATCCACATAATCTGTTCTGCAACATCTTGACCCCATTGAGCCTGCTGAAAAGGCGTCGCCACTGAAAGCTGGGCTTTTATTCCTGGAATCTGCCCTTGAACTCCACCATGTTGGCTTAGAGGGCCACCGAGCACCGAACCATTGGCCTTACTTTCTGCTTTAAGCAAACCATCGATGCTCTCCTGTACAGCATCGCTAGTGGTGACAAGCTCTAAACCAGCAAACTGTAAATTAAACAATTTGTCAGCAGTTGCACCTTCAGCCAAGGCAAGGCTTGATAGCGTTTGACTGGCCACTGGAGTCAGTTGGGGATTTATTGTCGCTAATTTATTGCTGACTGTGCTATTTAAGGCATTTTTATTGATCAAAGGCTGAAGTAGTGTTGGTATTTCGGATATTGCCAGAGATTGCCCATCCACGCTAAGTTTAATCGAGTTTAGTATGCTCTGTATAAATTGAGGCGGCACTATAGTCGCTGTTAAATTATCGTTTAAAAAGCTGCTTAATTGATTCGACAAGGCGGACAGTGATTCAGAGCTAAGCGATGCGTTAACGGCTCCATGATTTTCTTGGGCAAGTGCGATGAGCGCCATTAATTCTTCACTAAGTGCTTCTGATAGTATCTCACTCACGTTTTGAGCAATGCCAGGTGACGCTATCAGAGCATTTATCCTAGCCTCTACCGCATTTTGCAGGTCTGAATCGGGCATTGTTACGTCGACAAACTCCGCGACTACTTCGGTTACATCTGCATCGGTATCACCATTTTCTACAGACTGTGAACTCGGGCGGCTTTCTTGGTAGCCTTGTTTAAATTCAGCATTTGGTGTTTCCGTTGCAGAAAATGAGCGGTCACTCGCGTGCGATACATCCGTCTCGGCGGCCTTCATTGAATCTGAAAAAGACGGTTGAGCCGATGACATATTGTCATCGCGAGGACTGTGATGAGTCCCTTTGCCACCGGCGGAAAAGGCGGCGACTTCGGGTAAAGGTAGTAGTGGATTGCCCATAATTGTTCTCAACAAGTTATAAATAAATAAATGGCGCTGGATAACTATATGTTTTCTTTAATAAAATCAGCGATTTCATAGCTGTGCTTGACTCATCTTGCCTATACAAACCGCTATTCACCGCGATCAATATCGCGTAAGCGATAATTTTTGTATCGCTTTGATGCCGCTATAACTTTAAAGCCTTACTGTCGGCAATGGTTTGCCGCGTTTACATGGTTTTTCAGATGTATTCTGTATACAGCAAAGACAGTGCCAATGAGGCAGATATGGGTGAGGTGGGGTAGGTTTAGAATTGAGGGACTATTAACGCGGCAATTTTAATTGTCGAGTTAATAACGCAGGACAAGGATGTCCTGCCATCGGCATAGCCGATGTAAGCCATTGAAAATCAAGCAACTTCGCACCGTTGCACCAATTTGCAATGGCGTCAATCAAATAGTTCAGGACGAACTATTTGATTGCCAGGTTAATAGTTACTGGTCTTGGTCTTTATGTTTTTTTTCACGCAATATCGGCAGCGGATCAAAATTGCGCAACACCGGTAAGGCACTAAGCAGACTGGTCAGTAAAGCGCCTCCGCGGAACAGCCAACCGATCATACCCGCCGTTATACTGATGCTTGAACTTATAATTATTTCTGATTCTATATCCCGGGATTGTCGTTCAGAAATATTGTCATCAATTTCTCTATTAATATTATCAATCCTTTTCCACAGGGCACTTTCTTCTTCTTGGCTGAGTTCGCCAACATCAAAAATGGTCGACAGCTCGATAGAATCGATATCATCGAAGGGTATGATCGATGAATCATAAGCAGCAGCCTTAACAATTTTCTCTATGGCCTGAAGGTTCTGACCTTTGGCATAGACCC
>JBCBZU010000321.1:0-3327 GCA_039815165.1 Pseudomonadota bacterium | reverse complement strand
TATAGCCTTACCTGAAAGCAACATGAAAGCAACACCATCCTCTTGGCAAAGGTCTATTATTTAATATAGCCTAAATAACGAATCGTTAAAGTGTGTTTATAGCCAGGATGGCGTTTATCATGAACAAGCAATCAGTATTGGTTCGCAAACAGGGGTACTGAATCGTCTACAGATGAGCACTAACCAAGGTTTTTGATGGTTCTCCTTTGAGCTCCTGCACCAGTTTTGGCAGTAAATAGCCGGGGAGCCGCTCCTGTATACCCCGGTAGAGCGCCAGGCACTTCTCTTTGGGAAGATCAAAGTGCGCAGCGCCACTAACAGGGTCCAGCAGGTGCAGGTAATAGGGCAATACTCCAGCGCTGAACAGGTCAATGCTAAGGGCTTCCAAGCTTGCTGTGGAATCATTAACCCCCTTTAATAAAACCGCCTGATTTAACAGAGTAATCCCCCTTTGCTTCAGTTTTGAGAGGCTTATCTTCAGCGACTTGTCGATTTCTTGAGGATGGTTGATATGCAGTACCATCACCACCTGTAAGCGGCTTGCGCTTAGCCACTCCAGGCAGCTTTGGGTAATTCGGTCGGGTATGACAACGGGTAGGCGGGTATGAATACGCAGGCGTTGAATGTGAGTGATATTCGCAATTTGTTGTACTAGCCAGGCAAGTTGCCTGTCGCTTGAGGCCAGAGGGTCGCCACCTGATAAGATAACTTCCGTAATTGATGCATCGCTTTCTATGGCTTTTAGCACCCCCAGCCATTGCTGACGGCTTAGGCGATTGTCTGCATAGGGAAAATGTCGGCGAAAGCAGTAGCGGCAATTTACTGCGCAGTGCCCATTGACCATCAATAAGACCCGCCCGTGATATTTTTGGATGATTCCCGGTGAGTGGTGCTGCTCGCCAACGGGGTTGGTGTTATAGCCGTCAGTACTGATAAGCTCCTCTTTGATGGGCAGTACCTGACGCAGTAAAGGGTCGTTCGGATTGCCTTTTTGCATTCGTGACAGGAAGGCTCTGGGCACTTTGAGCGCAAACGGATGACTGGCTGTCCGGGCGCCAGCGAGCAGTGATAAGGGCAGTTCAAGCGCTGCAAGCAGCTCATCTGCCTGGGTAATAGCCTGCTGTAGCTGTTGTTGCCAGCTTAAAGTGGATTCACGCTGCCAACTTGCCTCGGTTCGCGGTATCATTGCGGCTTGTTATAACTCCATTCTTATCAGTATCATTTAGGGGAACCCATGGGCAACTATTCTACCAACGAATTCCGCAGCGGTTTAAAAGTGTTATTGGATGGCGAGCCATGCGCTATCCTGGAAAATGAATTCGTCAAACCCGGTAAGGGCCAGGCCTTTAATCGCGTCAAGCTGCGCAACCTTAACACGGGTCGCGTGTGGGAGCGTACCTTTAAATCCGGGGAAAGTATCGAGGCCGCAGATGTTATGGACCGCGATATGGAATACCTCTATAACGATGGTGAGTTCTGGCACTTTATGGAACCTGAAAGCTTTGAGCAATTTCAAGCAGATCAAAAGGCTGTTGCCGACAACGCTAAATGGCTTAAAGAGCAGGATAAGGTGGTAGTGACCTTGTATAATGGCTCACCGCTGGCGGTCACGCCGCCAAACCATGTCGAGCTGGAAATTACTGAAACTGACCCCGGTATTAAAGGCGACACCGCTCAGGGCGGTACCAAGCCTGCGACCTTGTCCACAGGTGCGGTGATTAAAGTGCCGTTGTTTTTATCTGAAGGCGAAATTGTAAAGGTGGATACCCGTACCGGCGAGTATCTTGGGCGTGGTGGTAAAGACTAGTCTTGTGACTTGCTTGACCCTTAAGTCAATCCAGATGTTGCTACAGCCTTTTGGTTTATTGTCTCTAACCAAGCAAGTCATCGATGTTTTTTTGCCAGAGTGAGACACAATACTTTTTAAATGAGCATTTCCTGTTGGCAGCCCTCCTGTTCACTTCAAGTCTTACAAGCCAGAGCCGAGCTTTACAAAACCATCCGACAGTTCTTTCAACAGAGAAATGTGCTGGAGGTTGAAACGCCAGTATTGGGAAAGGCGGCGACAGTTGATCCCTATATCGAATCGCTTTGCACTGAGATTGACGGTGTTAAGCATTACCTGCAAACCTCTCCTGAGTTTTTTTTAAAGCGCCTGCTCGCTGCCGGTAGCGGGGATATTTACGCTCTTGGAAAAGTATTTCGTCAAGGTGAGCAAGGCCCACGTCATCGACCCGAGTTTACGATGTTGGAATGGTATCGCCTGGGGTGGGACGAGCAGTTATTAATTCAAGAAGTGATCCTATTGCTAGAGCAATGTGCAGGTATGCCTCTGCGCGTTTCTAGCTATAGCTATCGCGAACTCTTTTTGGCGTATTTATCCATTGATCCTCATTCAGCCGAAATCGATCAGTTAAAGCGCTTGTCGCAACAATATATTGAAGGTGATTTTAACGTTCAGCAACGAAGTGCCTGGCTCGATTTATTGATGACACATATCATTGAACCCGGTTTACCTGAACATATTGTCGTGATTTATGATTACCCTGAAGACCAGGCTGCACTTGCGCGTGTTCAACAACACAGGCAAAGTCAAGCCCTTGCCAAACGTTTTGAAGTGTATTGGAAGAAAATGGAGCTAGCCAACGGCTATTGGGAACTAACCAATGCCGAAGAACAGTTAAAGCGCTTCGAGCGTGATAGCCGCTATCGTCGACAGCATGGTCTTAGTGATTATCCCTTTGATCAATTGTTGGTTGAGGCTCTCCAGCAGGGTATGCCGGATTGTGCAGGTGTCGCTTTGGGGGTGGATCGTCTGCTAATGTTGCTAACGGGCCTTGAGTCTATTGATCAGGTGGTGAGTTTTACGGATTAATCCGTTTAGCGCTTGCAGCGTAATTCATGGCACATGTCCAGGGCTGGCTGTTGTGCGGCGGCATCACCAATAATGTCTGCAGGTACTCCTGCGACGACTTTGTGAGGAGGGACATCTTTTAGCACAACACTGCCGGAACTGACGTGTACACCATCACCTACTTTAATATTCCCCAAAATTTTTGAACCTGCACCGATCAGTACCCCCTTGCCAATTTTGGGGTGACGGTCACCGCTATCTTTTCCTGTTCCCCCCAATGTAACCGATTGCATAATCGACACGTTGTCGTCGACAACCGCGGTTTCACCAATCACAATGCCGGTCGCATGGTCGAGCATAATGCCTTTGCCAATTTTTGCAGCAGGATGAATATCCACACTAAAGGCAGTAGAAATATGGTTTTGTAAAAACAAAGCGATGGAGCGTCGCTCATTGTTCCACAGCCAGTGACC
>JBCBZU010000149.1:0-5906 GCA_039815165.1 Pseudomonadota bacterium | reverse complement strand
CGAGCAGGTAAAGCGCTTAAAAGATGAGTACAGTATTTATATGGTGGATTCCAGTCGCATTAATATCGCAGGCTTAAATAAGGGTAATATGGGATATGTGGTTGATGCCTTATTGTCGGTTTTGTAAGGCTTGTGAATGTTCTCACTGCACATTGAAGACTAAAACTCGCAATAGCGTATAGCCTCAACCCAGTAGCTTTCTTCTCCATCAGTGGTTTGGATAAGCACTTCATCATCCACTGTTTTTTTCAATAGTGCGCGGGCGATGGGTGAGTCAATGCTGATTTTTCCCTCTTTTATATTGAATTCGTCTGGGCCAACAATTCGATAGGTGATGCTTTGGTTTTGCTCATTGATGAGCCTCACCCAGGCGCCGAAATAAATGCGACTTTGATCATTTGGGGCTTGTCTAACAATGGTGAGTTCTTCTAACCGTTTGCTGAGAAAGCGTACCCGGCTATCGATTTCACGCAAACGTTTTTTTCCGTAAATATAGTCACCGTTCTCTGAGCGGTCGCCATTTTTAGCGGCTTCATGGACGTCGTGGGTGACTTTGGGGCGCTCTTCTTTCCACAAAAATTTTAGCTCTTTTTCAAGGGCCTCTGCTCCTTCGGGGGTGATGTAGGGGGATCCTTTTTCCCGGGGTGGTCGCCAGCGTCCCACTAGCAAAGCCTCACCGCCGGATGAAAAGGAACCTCTGGCAGCGCTTGTTCTGGCTCGAGTGTAAATATGGCGCAGTAAAAAGCGTACTCTACCTCCAGTGAATAACGTATATTGTCGGCTTGCCGAAAGCCGTGGCCCTCATCGGGGAAGGTCACATACGCTACCGGAATATTATTGTCAGCCAGCGCCTGCACCATGGTTTCTGCCTGATTAGGCGGCACTACTTTATCTTCAAGCCCCTGTAGAAAAATCACCGGGCACTTTAATTGATCCACATGGTGGATTGGCGAGCGCGCCTGGTAGATGGACTGGTCTTCAGGGTAAGGACCAATCAATTGATCGAGATAGCGCGATTCAAATTTATGGGTATCTTTTGCCAGCAGGCTTAAATCACCAATACCATAGAGGCTGGCACCGGCTTTAAAATGCTCCCGAAAGGTTAATGCGGCAAGAACGCTAAAGCCACCGGCGCTACTGCCGCGCACCATCACGCGTTGAGGGTCTACCCGGCCTTGTTGCACCAGGTAATCGACACCCGCGCAAATGTCGTCAACGTCTTTTAGCCCCCACTGTTTTTTGAGTCGATCGCGATAGGGGCGACCATAGCCGGTGCTGCCGCTATAGTTAACATCCAAAACCGCAAAACCGCGATTGGTCCAAAATTGGACTTTAAGATTTAGGGCGCTACTGGTGGAGCCCGTCGGGCCGCCATGACACATTACAATTAAGGGGGGCAGGGTATCGGCTTTGCCATGGTAAAGTCGGTTATGGGGTGTATAGTAAAAGCCATGAACAAGTTCTTGTTGCGGATTTTTAAATTCGACGGCTTCGGCTTGAGAGTATTCATCTTTGTGGATGGCTTCACTGCTGCTCGTACTTACAAGCCGGGTATTGTTGTTGTGCCAGTGAATTAAGCAATGGCTTTGTGTTGCATGGGCGCCAAGAAAAACCGCAGCATCGCTGTTATCATCACAGCTAATGGCTTCAATGTCGGTGTATGGGCTGTGTTGTGGCGAAAATTTTCCTGTCATGGTATCAATAGTGGCCAAGTGCCAGCGACCGTTTTGGGTGTAGCCGCAAAAAAGGGTATAGCTATTAACAAAGCCATAGGTAGACATGCCGAATACCCATTGCGGTAAACCAAACTCAGCAGACATAGTGACGACACTCTCCACTATTTTGGACTGCGGCTTGTAGCGATAAAGATTCCACCATTGACTGCGGTCAGAGATAAAAAATAATTCACCCATTGGCGACCACTGGGGTTGAAAGATGGATTCCTGTCGGCTGCCATCGGCACTGCCGCCAGCGACTTTGTGCTGTTGTTGCACCAGGCCAAGATCGTTGATAGCGGCGATCCAGCATTCACTATTATCCCAGGGCATATAGGGGTGGTTCCAGGTAAGCCAGCTCAATTGTGTACCATCTGGCGAAAGTCTTGGGTTGGAATAAAAATCATTGCCAAACACCAGCATATTAAAACCGGCGATGGATGAGCCGTCCAGCTTGATCGCCACAATACAATTCTCAGGTTCTGAGGTGTTTTGTTTATGAATCTCGCAAACGCAAATCAGTTGTCGCCTGTCTTCGTCAATACAAAAGTCGCCATAGCGATAGCTGCCCTCTGGACTGAGCGCTTGAATGTTGTCCGGGTCCTTTAGTGATTGGCTATAGACTCGTTGATCGGCTTTATTGACAAAGTATGCCGTGTCGCCATGGATACGATAGTCGCCGCCGCCGTATTCGTGAATACGGCTTCGCACATCCATATGCTTAGGGGTAATATCCTGTCGCGAGCCATCGGCTGTTTCGCAAACGATTAGCGACCGCCCCTTTTCCTGAGGCCGCGATTCCAGCCAAAAGCAATGTCCGTTGGCCAGTTGCGGTTGTGCCAGGCGGACATTGCTCTTTGCAAGCAGTTCGCTGCTGATTGTCGATGGCCAAGTGCCGTAGGCCTTGCTGTGTTTTGTCATTAAAGTACCTGTGCTATGGTAGGTTTTTGATTTTTATTGTTGTCCAATTCTATCTGGCGTGTTTCTATTTTATGTCCCTTAGGTCCAACATGCTAGCACAGCTAGAGCAACAGTCAGCGGTCAAGCGCTGGGTCGTCGCTTACAGTGGTGGCCTCGATTCGACAGTGCTGCTGCATTTGTTGATTGAGCTAAATGCGACTTTAGTGCGACCTGTGCCTATCTGTGCGTTGCATATTAATCACCACCTTTCCGATAACGCCGATTATTGGCAGCGCCAGTGTGAGCAGCAAGCACTTGCATGGGGTGTCGACTATATTGCGCAGTCAGTTGCGGTGATTGAACATGGGCAAGGTGTCGAAGCCGCTGCCCGCAGTGCCCGCTATCAATGTTTTGAATCCTGTTTACAGCAGGGCGACTGCCTGTTGATGGCCCACCACAGTGATGACCAGGCCGAGACACTATTGCTGCGCCTGTTTCGCGGTGCCGGTGTCCTGGGTTTAAGTGCCATGCCCGCACAGCGCTCCCTTGGACCCGCAAGGTTGCTAAGGCCATTGCTGACCTCCACTCGCTCTGAGCTCGAACACTATGCGCAGCGGCATAAACTCTGCTGGGTGGAGGATGAAAGCAATCACTCTGTGGTATTTGACCGCAACTATGTGCGCCACCATGTGATTCCCCTTATTCAGCAGCGCTGGCCGCAGTTAGTCCGTCAATGCACCCAGGCGGCGTCGAATCTGCGCGAAGCCAATAGCCTATTGAGCGAATTGGCGGCGCTGGATTTACACGCAGCGGCCGAGCGCAGTGAACGCCTGGGCTTTAGTCTTGACTGGCACTACTTACGCTCTCTAACCGCGTCCAGACGCCATAATTGTTTCCGCTACTGCTGCGCTCAAAAGGGCTTTAGTTTGCCCGGTGCCGGGCATTTACAGCAAATAGAGCAACAATTCTTCGGCGCCAATACCTTGTTGACTTCTGCCTGTGTAGAGTGGGGTGATAACGCAAAAGCCACAGCGGTACAATTTCGACAATTTAATCAGCGGCTTTATTTAATGCCATCCTTGATGGCATTTGTAAAGCCTGTGGAGCCGGTGGACTGGCATGGTCGAGAAACGATGGCTTTGGGTTTGGCCGGTCGCCTGTCTTTAGTGGAGGGCTTAGCGCAGAACTTATCCCAGAACTTATCCCAGAACTTGGCGGAACACCCGTCGACCCCAATGCTGGCCAAGCGCTGGGTAGACGGTAAACAAGTGCGCATTGCCTGGCGTTTGGGGGGAGAGCGCTGTCGGCCAGTGGGCCGAGCGGCTTCGCAAACCGTGAAAAAGCTGTTGCAGGAGTATCACTTAGAAACCTGGCTGCGCGATCGAGTACCGCTGATTTATATCGATAACGATTTGGCGGCGGTGGGTGATCTGTGGGTCTGTGAGCCATTTGCCGCCCAGCAGGATGAACTGGCTTATCGCATTGTTTGGGATATTGACTGACTGGCGCTCGTCCAAAACCTGTCCTTGTCTATGATGATGTGATGAAAGCATTAACATACTACCGAGTTTAGAGAAAAGAATACACGGTCATTTCAAACCTTCGGAGGCAGGAGCCGACGTAGAGCATACAAGGATGACGTATTGACAGCTTGTTTGAAATGACAGTGTATTCTTTTCAAGTGCCTCGTTAGTATGGTAGCGTGTTTGTGGTTTCTTCTCTGGATCGGGCGTTTTGCTCATTCGTAGATCCCTTAACGGAAATGGACGCATTGCATGAGCTCGGGATTCAGTTTTTATCATTAAGTCAGAGTTTTGATACCACCACGCCCGATGGGAAGTTTCCTTATACCTTCCGTATCCACGAAGATACGCTAAAACGGGCATTGAATAGGGCTATTGATGATGGATAGATATACCAGCGATCGAAATACAATCAACTTTGGCGCACATTAAAACACCGAAGGAGACCTTTGCACGAAAGCCATTTTGCTCTTATGCGGCGTTAAAAATTTACCCAATCGGTCATTTATTACCTATAAACTCCCTCTTTCCGTGCATTTTTGCTTTGCCTAAAAGCAAAATCATCTTCCGTGCAAAGGTCTCATTTTTTCACTCTGCTCGGCTTTTTTGAAGCATATTCATATGCTTGCGTATTTTATCTTTGAGTTGCTTGTCATTTCTCGCAGGTTTACCACTGTGAACGCCTTTCTTTAAGTCACAATTGAGATATTCATCCGGATTGAGCTCAGGGGAATAAGCGGGTAAATAAACAGACTCAATCATCGCTTTATGATCCTCAAGCCATTGTTTGACAGGCTTTGCATGATGCACTTCAGAATTGAATCCGGGTTTTTAAAACCAGTCATGGTTCATGCTTTTGCGTGTTAACCTGAGTAATTGAGTAAGTTATGCATGCTGTTTTTATCGCTTTTGGACTTATTAACAAGCTGATGTTATAACGAAATAACGCATCTTGTCTTTGCTTAGGGTTGAAAGCATCTATATGCATGCCAATATAACTCTGCACCTCCGCTTCCTGAAAAGATCACTCTTGGGTCCTCAGCTCTGGGTGGGCTTGGTTTTCGCCCAAAATTGGATGTAGATCACAATGACAGATTTTTACTGTAACGATTTTGTTTTCATCCTGATATCATATTTTATGACTAAGTACGCACGATGCGTTTCCATGGGGTTTATTCAGCTCAAGAATAAGTACCAACAGTCGGATGAGTGCTTTTCGACCACGATTACCGGGATCATCTGAAAGCAGGCACTTAAACCTCCATTGAAGTTATTACTCAATAATAAACAGATTTTAATAACGCTTGCTGGTTGTTTGATGGCATGGCGCTAGTCAGCACATCTTATGCGAATGAACATTACTTTTCGATAATAGAGAATAACCACAACAACTCGAGTACATCTGCTGCTCCCAAGAGAACACTCCAGAAGCCTGTCAATATCATGGTGACGGTGAAACAACAAAGATTTGAGGTGTAATCATGAGAGCATGGTTATTAATAGGTGTATTTTTCACGATGCTAACAGCAAATGCTGAAACGGTGCATGTCGACTCGATTGCAAGTTTACAGTCGGCTATAAACAAGGCCAAAGCCGGCGATCGGATCATTTTGGCAGATGGAGTTTACACTACCATAATAAAATCATCGGTAGTGTAAATGTCCGCGCGCTGGCTGAGCACCCTGACTTCACTATGAGCAATCCCAACCGGGTGCGCTCGCTCTATATGGCGTTTGCGGGCAATCCGCAGGGCTTTCATGCGGCCGAT
>JBCBZU010000412.1:0-2613 GCA_039815165.1 Pseudomonadota bacterium | reverse complement strand
GTCGGCAGACTCTGCAGAAAATAATTGAGGCATGGAGACCGACTATTACGGGAGTAGAGAGGAGAAGTAAACGAATCGAGCCTTGTCCTGATCTTTTATTGTTACTATTTCTAGTCCTGTTAATAGCAACCCAGCCCTGTCTTTGGCCTCGAATGAACAAGGAAAAGTACCTTTTAATCTCGCAATCTTCTGCTTCATATTTGGCGACATTGGCTGCTCATCTCTGAGGCGATCGATTTCCTGCTTTAGCACCTTCGCCTCTTTCCTTTCTGCCAGCAGTACCTGCACTTCAGTTCGCAACTTGACATTTTCATCTGCAGCCTCTCGGAGCTCATCCGTCAGGCCTTGAACTTCAGTTGTCAACCCTTTGGCCAGCTCTTCATGACGAGCACTTTCCGCTTTCGCCTGCTCAGCGAGAGATTTGTCCCGCAAATAATACGTCGGACATCAGATGAGGCTAATAGCGCTAATGAAAAAAATTCCAACAAATAGCTTCAACGGACCCGTTAAATGCGGCACCCTGAGCAAGACCTTAGGGCGCTCAAAAATTAATGGTTGTTGTAATGCCCGCCAATGGCAAAAATATAAATCACTTAGTTTAAGGCGTAACGCACTTTCGCTTTGGCTTGGTCTTCTGATAGGCGCAGGTCAAATTTAAATTTTCTAAACTGACTTTTTGCAACCAACTCTTGTTTTAAGGTATTGACGTAAAAACGGTGTTTGCTATAGCGATTGTTGTTTTTGTACAGCGTCCATTTAAATTTATCTTTAAGTCCCCGCAATAGCTTTTCCTTTTTGGTATTGAAACGTTTGCTTTTCGCTTTTTCGCTACCCAGTAGTAAGATGGCTTCTGTGGGTTCTTGAGCGGCATCATCTTTAAAGTAAAAGTATTCGGATACGTTTGCGGTTTCTGCAAAATGCTCAGTATCCTTATCGCTGGTGTTGATCGGTTTAATCTCTTTTAGCCAGAGCTCCAACTCTCTATCATTGTTATCGTTGGCGTCTGCGCCTATGGAGAATATGGCCAGTACCGATGTGATGGTTGTCAATAGTCGCCGGTAAAGGGTTTTAGTATCGTTATTATTGAACTGCATAATTATTACCTCCCAAGACTAGTTCCAGGCTTGTGGCCTATCGCTGCCTTTAACAATCATTTTATTGAGTATAGATTCTTCTGTCAGCTAAATAGTTAGATTAAATGGCTATGAAAACAGTAAAAAAATCAGTGATTTCAAGCACATAAATATTTATGCAGGGCCTTTTTCCAGGCATTTACGGGTGTTCAGAGTGAGCAGTTGTTTACATTTTGATCAGTTTTTGGCGCTTATCCACCGTATTTATTGTGTAAATGATCTAAAAAAAGCTTTTTTTATTTCCTTTTATTTCCTTTTATTTCCTTTTATTGCCTTGCTTGGGCACAGTCAATTTCAGGCTCGCTTAGCGCCTGCAACGGGCCAGCCCGCTCCTTGTAGGCTTATGCTATAAATCGCCGTATAATCGCCGCCCTTATAGCGTTATTTAGGATATTTCGACGATGTTCGAACAACTCAAGCCATTAGCGGCAGACCCTATTTTGGGTTTGGCAAGCGCTTATCAATTGGATCAAAACAGCCAAAAAGTGGACCTTGGCGCCGGTGTTTATAAAGATGAAAGGGGTAATACACCGATTATGGCCGCGGTAGCCCAGGCCCAGAGGCAGTGGCTTGAGCAGGAAACCACAAAAGCCTATAGCGCGCCTGCGGGCCCGGAAGGTTTTAATCAGGGCATGCTTGCCTTGTTGTTGGGTGAAGGCCACGATGCGCTAAAGACCCATCGAGCCACTAGTGTGCAGACACCGGGTGGTTGTGGTGCTTTGCGCATTGCTGCCGGTATGTTGAATCGCTGTCGAGAACACCCACGTATTTGGGTATCCACCCCCACTTGGGCCAATCATATTCCTCTTTTAGGCAGCGCCGGATTAGAGCTGGTGGAATATCCCTATTACGACAGCACTCTACACGGCATTCACTTTGATGCAATGATGTCGGCCTTGGCTCAGGTAGCCGCTGGCGATCTGGTGTTACTGCACGGCTGTTGCCACAATCCTTCTGGTGCAGATTTAACCCCAGATCAATGGCAATCCCTGGCGGCTGTTTTCAATCACAGAGGGGCAAGGCCTTTTATTGATATTGCCTACCAGGGTTTAGGTGAGGGTTTGCAAGCAGATGCCTGGGGCCTGCGTTATCTGGCGGATAGCTGCCCTGAGCTCGTTGTTGCCGTCTCATGTTCAAAAAATTTTGGCTTATACCGTGAGCGCGTGGGTGCGGCGATGGTTATTGCTGAAACGCCAGTGCTTGCGGATACTTGTCGAGGCCAATTGTTGAATGTTGCGCGAGAAATCTATTCAATGCCGCCCAGCTATGGCGGCGCCTTAGTGGATATTGTGCTGAACAATGATGAGCTTGCCCAACAATGGCGTTCAGAATTGATGGATGTGCGCCAGCGTATTGTGAATTTACGCACTGCTTTTGTGGAGCAACTTAACGGAGCGGGTGCAGGTGGTCAGTTTGATTATATTCGAGCTGAAAAAGGCATGTTTTCTTTTTTAGGTATTGCGCCCGAGCAGGTAAAGCG
>JBCBZU010000016.1:0-13834 GCA_039815165.1 Pseudomonadota bacterium | reverse complement strand
GGTTACAACTGCCACAAAAATTATCGCTGTGAGGGGAGATAAAGCCAATCTTGCTGCTGTAATTGCGCACTTGCCAGTAACGGGAGGGACCGCCAGTGGCCTTATTATCTTGACAGGCCTGTAGTGAATAGTGCTGATTAATAAGCGCGCGTAACGACTCGCTACTGATAAACTCCCGATTGCGCTGATGCTCGCTGATTACCCCTAAAGGCATCTCCTCAATAAAACTGATATCCATTTGTTTGTTCAAAGCAAAGGCGACCAGATCCAGCACCTCATCGCCATTGCGGTGTTTGAGAATAACGCTGTTTAGCTTGACCTTAAGTCCAGCCTCTAAGGCCGCCTCAATACCATCCAAGACCTTTGCCAGCTCGCCGGTTCGGGTCAGCGAGCGGAAACCTTTGGCATTCAGGCTATCCAAACTGATATTAATTCTGCCCACTCCCGCATTTACCAGTTGCCTCGCATAGGCTCGCAGTTGGGAGCCATTGCTGGTCAGGGTCAGCTCATCCAGCCCGTCTAAACGGCCTAGCTGCTGAAATAAGGCGATAATATTGCGACGAATCAGCGGCTCGCCTCCCGTGATGCGAATTTTTTTGACGCCTAAATTAACAAAAACCCTGGCGATTTGCGCCATTTCTTCAATAGTGAGCAATTGCTGGCGAGGCACAAACTGCATGTCTTCCGCCATACAGTAAACACAGCGAAAGTCACAACGATCCGTAACGGACAGGCGCAGATAATTGACCAGGCGCCCAAAATTATCGGTAAGCATAATAGAGGATATTGATGTTAAGCTCAGTTCACTATAACCGAATTTTTGCTGGGAGGATATTTCTTTATATTCTGCTTCTGTTTCTTCTCTTGCTTTTTCCTCTATAACATTAGCCTGATCTTAAAGATTGCCCTGACCAGAGTAAACAGTACCCAGCGGTAACGATCAAGTTTATACTGAGCACGGTGCTTACTTATTCACAGCCTCCGATTATAAAGGATCCGACAACGGTAAAAGTGGAAAGCATCCCTGCTTTCCCAGATTGGTAGATCCGTTACCGGCATTCCATTAACATCAATATTAATAAAGTTTTCGGACTCTATCGATACTGATTCTTGCTAAAAAATATCTGGATATTGCGAATTTTAAGCAGTTACATACCTTTTTTGCATTCAAGCAGTATAATTTGGTTTGATTTTAACAATAGTTGTTAACGGTTAGGGAATAATACGTATGCCACCAAAATATCCAAAGAAGTCAAATTTAAACCACAAGCAGTTCCTTGACTCGATGCCGATAGAAAATATTTTTAGTGAGAAAAATCACAATAGGTTTATTCTTGATCACTATGCCTTTCCTAATAAAATCATAGAGTTTCAACAGCAGGCAGTAAACCATATTATCGGGCTTCCCATTAAAGGCCAAACCGTGGTGACATCCACGCTAAATGATGAGGCTTTGTGCAACAAAGAAACAATGAAAGGAGGTGATATTGTCTTGATACCCAATATGCGAGAGATTTCGTGGTGCTCCAAGCCGATTAACAAGGCTGAAAGCAATTTTGAGTGTATCACCCTGTATCTTTCAGTGATAAAGTTTAATCAAGTGTTGTTAGAAACCTTTGATCGAGACCCTGTCAGTATTGAATTATTGCCCAAGTTTGCTGCACAAGATGGCTTGATAAGAGAAATTGTTCTCAACATTTATCGACAATATAAGCAAGAGAATTATTTTGGTGTCGCTTATATAGACGGCTTAGTCAACACGATGATTCTGCACTTGCTGTCCCATTATTGCTCAGCCACTTGCCGAGTTAAAAACCCCAAGGGCAAGCTGAGCCCGGTGATATTAAGAAAGATTTGTGAGTATGTAGAGGAAAATTATCGAAAAAATATTTCTCTTGATGAACTCGCGTCATTGGCATGTATGAGTAAATATCACTTTTCGCGCTTGTTTGAACAAAGCATGGGCATAGCGCCACACAAATATTTGATGATGTATAGAATAGAAAAAGCCAAGCACTTGCTCATAAGCACCACGCTAAATATAGAGGCTATTGCTTTAGATGTAGGCTACGAAAGCGTCAATCATTTTAGGAATATTTTCCGTCGCTTTGTCGGGGTAAACCCTAAGACATACCGAAATAGCTAACTTGCCTATGGTCAGCAAGCGCTACTTAAAAAAGCTGACTTTATCGATAAGCTGGTTTGATAACTCTGCCAGTTCATTACTATACTGTTCAACCACATCGGAGCTGTTTGCAGATTTTGTGGTGAGTTCGTTGATCCGCTGTATATTCTGATTGACTTCATTGGCGACAGTGCTCTGCTGCCCAGAAGCACTTGCGATCTGGGCATTCATTTCGGTAATGGAATTCACTTCTGTATTAATTCGGGAGAGCGCCGACTCAGATTGCACGGTGCGATCAACGGTTTCGGCCGCCATCGTTTGACTCGTGCGCATCACCTCAGCAGCTTTAGTGGCGCCTTCCTGAAGCTGGTTAATCATTGCATTGATTTCGCTGGTTGATTCTTGGGTACGGCTGGCCAGTGAACGCACCTCGTCCGCCACCACTGCAAAGCCACGGCCATGCTCGCCAGCGCGGGCAGCTTCAATTGCGGCATTGAGTGCCAGCAGGTTTGTTTGCTCAGCAATGGCATTAATCACTTCGATAATTTTTCCTATATTGCCACTTTGGTCAGACAAACATTCAACGGATGTGGAGGCTTGTTCAAGAGTGCTTGCCAAGTCATTCATAGCCCCCGCTGTTTCGCGCACAATACCATTGCCTGTACTCACCTCTTTATCCACTTTGCGAGTGATGGTGTCGGCCGAGCTGACCAAGGCGTTGACTTCATTAACACTGGTAGTCATTTGATCAATGGCCGATGCCATTTGGCTGGTTTCATTAGACTGGTGGCGAAGCTGATTATTTGAATCGACCGATGTTGATTGAAGCTGTTCGGAAGAATCTTGAAGATTTTTAGCCACTAAGCGCACATCATCAATAATAGCCGTCAACCGCTCCACCATTACATTCACCGCGGCCACAACACTCCGGGGATACTGT
Organism: Pseudomonadota bacterium; assembly: GCA_039815165.1. Taxonomy (GTDB): domain Bacteria; phylum Pseudomonadota; class Gammaproteobacteria; order Pseudomonadales; family Cellvibrionaceae; genus CANLBN01. The sequence continues at coordinate 10,769 of JBCBZU010000016.1, read as the reverse complement.
GTGGGTCGTTTTATATTGAGCTCGCCGGAACTGAGTCGGCGCATGGTATCCGCCAGTTCTGCTGGTTCTGCGCCGAGTGTGCAACGAATACTGCGCACCATTAGACCCGCAATAAGGGCGCCAATAATAATAGCGAATAGGCTGATAACCACCATCACCTTGCCAAAGCCACCGGCAATGGCCTGCACCTGAGTAATATCCCGGTATATGATATCTTCCTGATAATCAATAAAACCATTAATCCGCGCGAGCCACTCGCTGTAAAGTGCGGAGGTTTGCGATAGTAAAAACTGCTGAGCGGTATTGATATCGCCAGATAGGCGTAAGCTCAGTACTTCTTCAGTACTGGCTAGGGTTTGCTGCTCTATCTCTTTTATGGCCGCTAACAGTTGCTTTTCATTGGCTTGGGCATCGTTATCTGCAAACCAATTATCCATTAATACGGAAGAGTCAGAATAAAACTGTTTGAGCTTGTCGATATCATTCAGATGTTTGTCTAATTCTTGCTTGGAGCTGGTTAGAACGGCGTCTCGCAGAGAAATGGCCCGGTCGTGTACGCTACCGCGAAAGTTGATCGCATAACGCTGTTTAGTCGTCGCCCCTTGATTGACAAAAGTCAAAATTTTGTCAATCTGGGAAACCCGCTGTACGCCAAATAAGGCCACCGCCACCATCATAAACAGAATTATTCCGAAACCAAAAATCAGTTTAAGTGCCACAGACATATTGTGCATTGCTTAACTCCTTACAGTGTTACATTGATAATGGCCGCATATTGAAATATGTGTTGATACGTGTCTTAAAATATAGTTTAGATCAAATTGTTGATTTTGCAGTAGCCATCACAGAGGCAAAACTACCCTTTTTAAGGTGTTAATATATAGTGGTTTATCGCTATGCACACAGCCTAAATCATGCAATACAAGAACACCTTAGACACACTTAGCGCTTTTGTTAAACAAGAGCACGAGGCCAATATTGACAAGCTTTTCGAGGTTTGGGAAACGCCCTTATCAACAAAGCTAAAAACCGGCAAAACCCAGGCAATCCAGTCCATAAAAATAGAGGATAACAAGCACCTGACAGTGACTTTAGGCGACAATGAGTCCTATTTTCGCGAGGGTGATATGATCTGTTTTCACCATGGCGAAGCCAGCACGGAAGCCTTTATCCGCCAGGCAACCATTGAGGCGGAACAGGATGGCGAATGGCTGATACGGGCCGAGTATGATAGAGATTCAATTAAACATGTGGTCGCGCCCTGCTATGCCGATAGGGATGTAATGGATCTGCGGCCTTTTTTTAATAAAGCACTAGAGGATGTTGCAGCCACAAAAAATGGCTGTGACATTATTCTACCCTTATTGGCGGGAGACTTGGACGCCAGCTTAATTTACGATGATAATTATGATGCTGCCGCCGATATCGCTGAACTCAGAGGATTTAATGACCCTCAGGTAGATGCAGTGGCTAAAGGCGTTGCGGCAAAATATCTGGCGTGTATACAAGGCCCCCCCGGCACCGGCAAAACAGCAGTTATTGGCTTAATCGCAAAACTGTTGGCCGACGAGGGCCAAAGCATATTGCTTACCTCCCACACCCATATGGCGATTAACAATGCATTAAATACAGTCGCAAAACAAGGAGTTGCGGTCATTAAAGTCGGCGCCAACAGCAGTATTAAAGGACTGGACAAATCGATAAAGCAATTTAATCACGGCGATGACTGGGATGATCGGCCCGATAAGGGTTATGTTATTGGCGCCACACCGTTTGCAACCTGCTCTGCCCGGTTAGACAACTTCGACTTTGATACAGTGATTGTTGATGAGGCCAGCCAAATCACCGTAGCGCTGGCAGTAATGGCAATGCGCAAAGCCAGGCGATTTGTGTTTGTCGGTGATCACAAGCAACTACCGCCTGTGGTGCTTTCAAAATCAATATTGGATAGCGAGTGCTATTCCGTTTTTTCTCAGCTCATTTCAGCCAACCAAACGGTATCGGTAATGCTTAATCAAAGCTATAGAATGAATGCAGAATTGACTTACTGGCCTAGCCAGCAATACTATAACGGCGAGCTAAAATCCGCGGGCAAAAATGCCCAACGACTACTAGATTTAAACAAAGCACCGGCACAATACCAGGATATTTTTGCAAAAAACAAAGCCTTTATTTATATCAAAAGCCCCGGCATCAGTGCCCGCACCCACAGCAAAAAAGAAGCAGAACTCGTAGTAGACTTGATTAAAACCGCAAACGATTGCGGTATAAAGCTGTGTGATATTGGTGTGGTAAGCCCCTACCGCAGCCACGGTAAAGCGATTAGAAACCTGCTGGCGACCAAACTGGGTATATTTACCGCAAAAGAGGTGGTAGCTGACACAGTGGAGCGTATGCAAGGCCAGCAGAGGGAATTAATTATTGTCTCTTTATGCTCAACTGACCTACAGTTTATTCACGCCATCGCCGGCTTTTTTTTCAGGCAGAAAGACTAAACGTTGCCATAACCCGCCCTACGGTTAAGTTAATAGTGATTGGCCCTGAATTACCCGACGATTTCACTGCCGATAGTCAAGGTACACAGCTACAGCCCAATATTGATGCCTATCGCTTACTGCTGGCCGCTGCCCACAAAGTTAATTTAGAGGAGACTTAAGCTTGGCAAAGCTCATCTATAGCTTAAATCACTTAGAACATGCGGTTAAACGAAAATTCAAAAAAGTGTTTGAAAGACTGAGTGACGACTACACCATCAGATCACCCGCATTGGATAACAAGCGCGTATCGCATATTGTTATAGAAGGGCCAAATCAGTCATGGGGTCTTATCGGTATACATAAAACACTACCGACAAAGCAGCAACTGGATGGCTTCACAACACTTAACCAGCGTTTAACTGAACAGGCTTACCCGACACTGCACTACATAGCGGTATGTGAAGCAGGCGAATCACTTTTTGAGCAAAAGGATGCCTCATTAAAAAAGCTTAGCATTATTGAGCGAGATACATTTTATACCTATGGGCAAGACGAGATTGCCAACTTACTGGTAGAGTTAACAACAGAGGCACATCATTACCTAAAAGAACAATTGGTCTCTGAGTGCCTGGTCAATAGCGCATGCACTACCAGAAGAAAGCCCATTAGCCGCGACAGTGGTGCCACCTTAAGGCCTTTTTTTCTTGATTATAACCAAGAATTAGCCACTAAATATGACTTATTAGATAACGTAAAGCCCGCCGATTTAACCGAACACTTTTCTGTTAGGCTTATTAATGGTGTAGCCGGCTGCGGTAAAACGCTAATCCTTATTAATCGTGCACTGCTATATTGTCAAAAACACCCGGAGCGCAAGGCCTTATTACTTATTCACAACAAACCCATCACCGCAGACGTCAAATATAAGTTTGAACACTACCTTGGCGGACAACCCAAAAATCTCACGATCGCGACTTTTCATTCCTATGCCCATGCACAGCAAAGAAAAGTATCGCCTTATTTTAAAGCAATTATAAGCGACAAAGACAAAAAGCCATTTATCGACAAAATTTTAAATAGCAGCCCCACAGCCTGCCGGGAACTCACTTTATCCCGCGAGCAAATTTGGTCTGAATTGGAATATATTAATGATTTTTTAATTGCAAACAAAGATACCTATTTGCACTACGACCGACAGGGAAGAGGTTTTAGCCTGTCGGCAGCGCAGCGAGAGCTAATTTGGCCGCTTTACGAGTTAATGGTCGGCCTTATGTCTTCACCCCAAAAAGGCTATTTAAGCAGTTTATATATTCGTGATTTATGCTTGTCTGAAGAAGCAATAAAATTTGATCTCTATGACCATATTTTAATTGATGAAACACAGTTCTTTTTTCCCTCTTGGCTGGAACTGGTAAAAAAGTCAGTAAAAGAGAATGGCCAGTTATTCCTGTGCGCTGATCCAAACCAAGGCTTTTTAAAAAGCCGACTAAGCTGGAAGGCGGTTGGCCTAAATATTAGAGGAAGAACCAAAAAGCTCAGCTATTCTTACCGCACCACCTACGAAATCATGGTGGCAGCCAATGCACTGCTTGAGCATTTGGATGAAAGCACTGAGGATTTTATTCAGCCCGATTTAGATAAAATGGAAACCGGCAGCAAACCACAAATAATCTATAACACCAGATCCCAAGACGAGCAAAAACGATTTTTAAACGAACTCAAAGACTGTATTGCCGAGAGCCACATTCCCCTTCAACAAATTATTGTACTGTGCAGCGATACCATCAGCCCTTGGGCCATGAAACGATGCATTGAAGGCGCATTGGGTAAAGGCTCAGTGGTCAATTGTAACCAGCGTGAAGACCTGGAACAAAACCTCGGCAACAAAATACGCTTAATGACCATCAATAGCTGCACCGGAATGGAGGCAGGTATTGTTTTTGTGCTGGGTGTCGGCGATTTGTTAAACCAGGCGAATAACCTGGATTTAAACAGTGAAGAACAAGCCATAAGCCATCAACAATCAACACGCAAGCTATACGTGGCGATGACCCGGGCAGGACAAAAACTGGTGTTATTTTCAACTGCAAAGCTACCGGCTAATGTGGAATCCTTGATGCAAGTCAGCGGATCATGTGCTCTACCATCTGCCCAGGCACAGAGCGTTAACAATCGTTAAAGCCAGTTTTTATCTTATATTATAATAGAGAGCACAATAGAGAACACAATAAAGAGCACACTAAAGCACAAAGAAACTATCCAAAATAACAAATGCGCTGGTGCCAACAACCACCGTTACAATTAAATTACGGCTTAAATACGCCGTGGCAATAGCAATAATACCTGAGATCAGCTCGGCAGATAATCCTGTAAAAGCTTGGTCTTTAATTATCAATGCAGGAACGGTAATCGCACCGACAATAGCCACCGGCAAATATTCAATAATATTTTTAAGCCACTTGGGCCAGTAGTCAGCGTCGACCTGCAGTGGAATTGCCCTGGGCAAAAAGGTCACCAGCGCCATTAATACAATAGTGATTAAGAAGAAGATTTGGTCTTGTTCCATGTTGCGACAAAGCACCCGATAGCGGTGGCGATAAAGATATTTAAATATGATGGATAGAGAAAATTTAGCACGCACATAGAGATTATAGATACCAGCGCAATGATTAATTTCCTACGAGTATTGATTAATGATACCAGCACATAGAGCATCATTGCCGTTAATGCATAGTCTAATTTGATCGGAATAACCTCGTTGACAATAGTCGCGGCCACAGCGCCGAGAAGGGTGCCAACTATCCAAGCCGTATGGCAAAAAGTGTTAAATGAGATCAAAAAATGCGGTCCCAAATAGCGGTCATTCAGCATCAGGCTATGGGTGGCAAAGGATTCATCCGTTAACCCAAAGCCATACCAAAGACGCTGTTTTTTATTAATATCCACCTGGCTGAAGGCATCTGACATATAGACCGACATTAGCATATGACGAAGGTTAATTAAAAAGGTCGTTAATACAATGGTAAGCATAGACGCCTGGGCGACAACAAGAACCAGAAAGGTAAACTGCGCTGCACCGGCGTAGACAATCAGCGACATTAGCACCGGCACCCACACAGGCAAGCCTTGGTTGACAGCCGTCAAGCCAAATACAAAAGAGACCGCAAAGTAGCCGGCCACAATCGGGCTGGCCTTTTGAAAAGATAAGGCATACTCATTGCGCGCACCCAATACATTGGTGTTCACTATAGATCTCTCTCCATTGTCGTCTCATTGATGGTCGGCTTAAATCCATGCTTCGACCAAAATGAAAAAGCCGCTATATTATCATCATCTACAAATAAAAAAACCCTGCGTACGCCCCGCTGTTTTATCTCGGCCAGGCTACGGTTGACAAGCTGACTACCGATGCGCTGTTTGCGGTGCCCAGGGTCTACGGCGATATGATTTATTGTCGCTCTGGTGCCCATAATACCGGCAATAGCAACACCGACGATGGCCCTGCCTAACTTGCTGACAATAATAATGATGGCATTGAAATCCAGCGCTTTGTTTACAAACTGCTTATCCTGCCATTCACAAAACGCGGCTTGCGGGTGTTTTCCCATAAAATGGATTAGCGCAGTGGTATCTGATTTTTTTGCAAAATCATAGGTAATATCGCCACTGCTAAAGTCGCATTTATCGAGTAAGTTATTATCTAACAGTATCATATTCCGTTCCTGGAATAGAAAAGGAAATCGCTATAATCTGGCGGTAACCTTTTGCACTGTTATCAGCGGTTTTCGCAGGCGTAACATAGTGCATTAAGTCGCGATCTTTAAAATACAGCGTGTCTAGAAATTCTTCAAAACGGGTTTCGGTAATCTGCTGTTTTTGTTGGGTATACACTCGACTGTTTGCGCCTGAAATATTTTCTTTACCGCCAAAGTGAACCGCACTAAAAGGATAGCCATCACTGTGAATGCCTTCGGGCGTAATTTCAACCTCTTGACCGGGCTCAACTTCAATGCGAATTTGGTGAATTTGGCACTGCCAGTCTTGGTCCCATAATTCTTCAGGCAACAAGCCTTTGTAAATCTCAAAGTCGAGTTGCACTAAAGACTCAATCAAAGGATTCGTCATCAAGTCCTCATCAATATCTTCAAAGTGCCGCTCTAAACCGCCCACATAGTGGTTCATGGTCTCGGACTGAAAATAGGGCCGGTGTTCTGTAGGCAGTAATTTACCCGTCTTGGGGCTGTAAATAAAGTCACTGTAGCGACGATAACGTGTTGCCTTGCCCTCATTGCCATAGTATTTATCTTTGGACATGGTTTCCCAGGATCGAACCATCCTGGTAAAGGCGTCATACTGGCCGGTGAGTGAGAATTTGCTACCCGATACCACTGAGCATCCACAGCTATCCAGTTCCTCACTTATGTCTTCTTGTAAGCTAAACATTTCAATGCCCTGATTCAGTTAGAGTCAACGGTTTCCAAGCTTTTGCTTAGAACCTCATTGCATATAAATAGTAAAACTTAGATGATATCCTGTATGCAAGCTTGTGCGCCAATATGTGTTTTTGAGAAATATCTCACAGTATTGCCTAAGGCTGATTACGTTTATAGCCTTAAGGCTGCAATGCAGATATACCCGCCAGGGTGGATCTGCATTACAGCCCTAAACATGATCAATTTTGTGCTTGAATCCGCCCCCCACTTTATAATGCATACAGCGTGATATTTGTCTAGGGCTGTCTATACTTAAATTTTGAGGAGTGAGCAAGTACTCGATTTGCTTTTTAAGGATCATTGCCGCTCATATTTACCGGTGGCACAAGCCAACTGCTCACAGTAAAGGTATGCGACATGCACAGAGAAAAACCATGGATTAAAAGTGCAAATAAGACTTTTTTGATACTGTTCCCGCTATTATTTGTGATTAGCATCGGGATTGCCTGGGTCTATTCCACCTGGCTGGAAGCGGTGCTGATTGGTCTGCCCCTGATGTTAGTGCCAATCATTATGATCAAGGCCAGCCCCTATTCTGAGGTCAGCCAACATGTTGTGGCAGCAGCACTTATGTTATTTGCTGCACTTCACATACAGCAGTTGCGCGGTTTGGTGGAAATACATTTTGGCATATTTGTGATGATGTCATTTTTGGGCATCTATCAAAACTGGAGAGTATTTGTCACCGCCGTCGCCGTGATTGCCGTCCACCATATAGGCTTTTTTATACTGCAATCAATGGGAGGCCCCGTCTTCGTAATGCAGGACGGCAGTCTACTGTTTAAACTGCTGGTTGTTCATGCCGTCTACGCAATCACCCAGGGCTTGATTCTGGGGTTTATCAGCAAATCATCGGAGAGAGACTCGCTCTCCGCCCACGATATTGACAGCACCGTTGAAAAAATCACTGCCCAACCGGGCACGTTTAATTTATCCATTCGTGCCGATGACCGTTCAAATAGCGGCACGACTCACCGCTTTAACCAGCTTTTTGATACGATTTCCTCTGTGATTACTGGCGCGGCAGGGCTCAGCCACTCCATTGATAAAAGCACCAAGGCAACCAAAAGCATGTCTCAACAGCTATCAGAAAGCAAAGAAGCCAATCTCATTAAAATTGAAAAGGTAAGCGCCTCCTGCCAAGGGCTTAATCACCAGGCTGACTCTATGTCTGAACAGGCAAACACAACGTACCAAAACACGCACCAAGCCATGTTGGACGCAAGAGAAGTCATGGAGGTTACTACAAAAGTGAATAATCATGTCAGTAGTCTGGTTGAACGTATAAGCCAGACGGATAAAAATATTAAGGCCTTATCCGCGCAGTGTGAAAATATTGACAGCGTTCTGACAACCATCGAATCGATTGCAGACCAGACCAATTTACTCGCCCTAAATGCGGCAATCGAAGCGGCGCGGGCAGGCGAACAAGGCAGGGGCTTTGCAGTGGTGGCGGATGAGGTAAGACAGTTGGCCTCAAGAACCAAGGCCAGCACTGAGGAGGTTAACCGCATTATTAAAGACTTACTAGACGCATCCAACGAATCCAGTACCGCCATGAGCGACTGCATGCAGTCGGGAAAACAGACCAATAGCGAAATGATAAACACATTTACCCTGATCACATCAATTCAAAAAAATATTGAAAGCACCGACCAGGAGGTCCACGGGCTTAGCCAGGCCCTGCAACAACAGTTACCCGTCATTAATGAGATATCAACCTTAACGATCGATATAAACGATAACATTAAACAAGAAACTGAACTCACCCGCACAATGACAAAAGATATGGAAGTACTGCACCAGTCCTGCACAGCACTCTCTCAAAAGCTGAACCAATTTACATAAAAATACCATGAAAAAGTGCTGGCAGATTTCTTTAGTTGCCACATGGGCAATAGCAATGATTGTGCTTATGTATTTATTGGCCCAAAACAATCAGGTCAATTTTGATCCCGATGGCCGCTTAATGCTGGCATCGATGTCATTGGATTTCGACAGCCAGGTTATCGACGCTTTTTACCCTATTCAACAACAAACCAAGGGCACGGTATTTCATCTGACAGACGAAAATTGTGGCTGCAATCCCTTGAGCAGATCCCATATCAGAAAACTGGACAAGCTGTTTATGGCCAACCGCTTTACGGTACACACGGTGGATCTCGCGCAATACCCGACACTGGCCTCTATTATCCCCTCAATACCCGCCATTATTATATTTGACCAGCAGGGCGGCCTGGGGTATTTGGGGCCTTATTCTTCAGGTTTTTTTTGCAGCCCAAATACCAGCATGATTGAAACTGTGGCTGACTCAATCATCCATAATCGCCACATCGGCGCAACCGTCATCAGTGACAGCACAGGCTGTTACTGTCGCGTATAGCTAAAGCCGCTATCAATAAACATCCCTCTCCGAAGGTTTGAAAATAACAGTGTACTCTTTTCAAATGCCCCGTTAGTAAGTAACGTGCTAAGTAAGTGCCATTCGAGTATTGTACTCCTTGATATGAAGCAGAAGTTCCTTATACGCTTAAAAAATTTTTGACCAAATACTTTCGCTTTTAATCTCATTAATCTTTTTATCTGTCTCTTCATTAGCAGACTTACCTGGGTACATATATTCATCCATAAGTTGCCAAATACGCTTAGCATCCTTTTTATCTAAGTTATCAAGCAGTTTTGCTGCATCTTCTGGTGTTACGTCCTCTTGCAACATATACTCTACAACCATTTCATCAACGTCGTCTCTGTCATCATTACTTAAGCCATCTTGATCGTAAAAAAATTGAAAAACATCCCCCGCCCTTCTACGATCTAGCGAATCGACAACGTCACCCACAAAATCCTTATTATTCGGTAGAATAACAAACAATATCGCCGCTAGATCTTTTGCCTGTCCTTCAGTGGATACGTCATCTGCCAGTAAGGTTTTTAATTGGTCCGGGTTTTGTGCGGCGAGCAACGCGTGGGTCTCCTCGAGGGTTTGCTCGGCCTGGACCGCGACCGCCGCGTCGACGCCAACGGCGGCCGCCTCGGCTTCGAGGTCCGCCGCAGAAAAGTCGCGGGCGATGGCGCCCATCGACCCGGGGTCGATCCAGGCGTGCGTCTCCGGCGTGTACCGCCAAAGGTGGTGGTGCGCATCGACAACGTGAGCGGTCATGCCGACTCCAAGATCACGTTGGCGTACTGCGTCGTGTCGCCCGTGCGGATCAGGCCGACGGCCGCGGGCACGCGGAGCTTGAACGCGTCGTGCGGCTCGCGGGTGAGCGTGACGCCGTCGAGCGCCGTGCCGAACGCGTTGACCTTCGCCGGGTCGTTCGCACGGACGAACTCCTCGGCCATCCACGCCGCCCCAACAACGAAATTCGGCCGCACCGCACGGATCACGTCGAGCACCGTGGGGACGTCGTCCACGAGCGACAGATCGACCGTCTCCATGCCCGGCCAGCTGGGGAAGCCGCGATCAGCAATCACCAGCGTGTTGGTGTGGCGCACCCGCGCCAGCAGCGACAAGACGTGCGGGTTGAGCAATCCGGTGCGGAGCATCCGTTTCACGCTCGGGGGCTATCGACGTGGCTCGCCGAGGAGCCGACGTGCGGGTACTGCGGATCGATCACGGCCGACGCCTTCAGGGCGTCCCAGAACGCGGGCGGGAGGTCGCCCGCGCAGGCGGCCACGTCGGTGGCGATCCGCGTGGGCCGGCTGCTGTTCATCGCGAGCGAAGCGACCCCGGGCGGCGACAACGCGAAGCGGATGCACGCCGCCGCCGGCTCGACGCGGTGCGCTTCGCAGAGTGCGT
>JBCBZU010000199.1:0-4856 GCA_039815165.1 Pseudomonadota bacterium | reverse complement strand
CCCAGAGATAACACCGGATAACGAATCCTCAACTTATTTATGGCGAGTGCCTGAAATGGAGCCATGTTTGACTGAGCAGTTTCAGTCCTCCTGGCAAGTAGGTTGGCTACCGAGGGGCTTTTTACCTGTGGGAAATCGCGTTACTGCACGCGGTGAGCAAGTATTGATTTTTTCTGATGGCTTGGTGTCACTGTCGGTTTTTGTTATGAATCGGCAGAAAAATGCGGTTAATAAAGCGACCGCAAGACATGGCGCAACGGTTGTCGTAATCACACCTGGTTCTTCCGGCAGTGAGCGGCTTATTGCCGTGGTCGGTGAAGTGCCGACGGCAACGGCGCGCAGAGTGGCAGTATCGGTACATCAACAGTAGTCCATTGGCGTGAGCAAAACGTAAATTTTTGGTAGATATTAGGGTGGTGCAATGATTGTAGAGTCAGCTCAAGTGGCGGCAATTGACAGCGACGCTTTGTGGGTTGAAACCATTCAGCGGTCAGTATGTGGCAGATGCTCAGCAAAAAGTGGCTGTGGTCAATCATTACTGTCGCGATTTGGAGAAAAGCCCATTTACTTGAGAGTGCTACTCCAGCAGCGTCCCGCAAGCCACTACCAGGTGGGGGACAACATAAGTATCGGCATTAATGATAATGCAGTTGTCAAAAGTGCTTTGTTAAGCTATCTACTTCCCCTGTCTTTTATGCTTGTTTTTATGGCGATTGCCCACATCTATTTCGCAGCGGAAATGCCGACAATTACCATGGCAATTGTCGGCATATTTCTGGGGGGATTATTTGTACGTTGGCATCAAAAAAAATATCTAAATGATGAACGACACCAGCCAATTATTGTCGATGAGAATACACTGGTCGACATTACATTGTCAGAAATCAGCCGCAATAGCACTATTAACCTGGCAATCAAATAGTTCGCCCTGAACTATTTGATTGACGCCATTGAAAATTGGCGCAACTGTGCGAAGCTGCTTGATTTTCAATGGCTTACATCGGCTATGCCGATGCCAGGACATCCTTGTCCTGGGTTATTAACGGGACAATTAAAATTGCCGGGTTAATAGTAGAGACGAGTAGTAAATAATGGTAATGAGGAAAATCGACATGCAATTCAAACACTTTTTTCAATGGTTTATCGCCATTGCTGCGCTTATTTATGCACAGTCCCACGTGCACGCCCGGTCATTGCCTGAATTCACTGATTTAATCGACGCGAAATCATCTGCTGTGGTTAAAATTACAACACTGACTAAAGGCAGCGCTAACCGCCAGGGTAATCAACAGTTTGAAATGCCTGAAAATGTCCCGGAAATATTCAGGCATTTCTTTGATCCGCGACAAGCACCCAGAAGAGACGCGCAATCCATGGGGTCGGGATTTTTTATCTCCAGCGATGGTTACGTGTTAACCAATAACCACGTAGTAGAGGGTGCAACGGAAATTACCGTACGACTAATTGATCGTCGAGAATACAGTGCAGAGATTGTCGGTTTAGATCCTCAATCTGATTTAGCACTTCTAAAAATCGATCAAAACAATCTTCCCTTCTTAAGGCTCGCAGACTCTGACAGTGCGCGAGTAGGTGAGTGGGTTCTGGCCATTGGTTCTCCCTTCGGTCTGGATTATTCCGTGAGTGCTGGGATAATCAGCGCCATTGGACGTAGCATTCCCGCAGACGGGCGCCAAAATTATGTACCCTTCATTCAAACAGACGTCGCCATTAACCCAGGTAATTCAGGTGGGCCTCTGTTCAATCTTGATGGTGATGTAGTCGGTATCAATTCACAGATTTATACCCGTTCAGGTGGTTCTATTGGTCTCTCATTTGCAATTCCTTCCAATTTGGCAAAAGATGTGGTGGATCAGTTGCGCGATACAGGCAGTGTCCAGCGAGGCTGGCTGGGTGTCGTTATTCAGGATGTGGATAAGGACCTCGCGCTTTCATTTGGGCTTAAAAAGCCACAGGGCGCTTTGATTGCTCAAATGGAGCCCAGTGGACCAGCAGAGAGCAGCGGTTTAAAAGTAGGGGATATCGTCCTTGAATTCAACGGTCGTAAAATCGACACCTCTTCCGATTTGCCCTACGCTGTCGGGCCCACGCGAGCAGGTACAACTGTTCCTGTTGACATTATGCGCGAGGGTAAAAAAATGACCCTTGATGTAACAGTGGGTACACGGGGTAAGCCGGCTGATGTTGCGTCAACCTCGCCGATTGAAGATTCCGACACTCGCCTGGGTATTGTTGTTGAAAACCTGACAGATCAGCAAAAAGAGTCCCTAAACATTGACAGCGGAGTCGTGATTGCCCAAGTCGCCCCTGACAGCCCCGCAGCAGATGCGGGCATTCGACCAGGCGATGTACTGGTCCAACTTGGTTTTGACGAAATAACCTCAATAAAGGATTTTAAAGAAATCGAAAAGACCTTACCTGCTAATAAACCTCAGCCGATCCGAGTGATCCGCAGGGGTTCGCCTTTATTTCGCAGTATTCTAATCGAAAAGTGATTACACCAATTTTCATTTAGTGCTTAGTCCATAAATAAAAACAGCTTGCAGCGAGCATTTCACCGTTAACAAATATAACGATAGGCTTCTGCTGTGAGCTCGCGACGCTTAGGCGTCTACTTGCCGAATTATTCCTCCGTCCTGACCAGCAGTAGCCAGTAGCCCTGAGCTAATTCTTCCCAGGGCAAGCCAACTGAGCTTTCTAAAATGATAGCGTTAATGCTGTCATTAAAGTGTCATAAAAAAGCCATTTAACTATCATCTTTTGTTCACTTCTGTGTAACCTAAGGGCATTAACTTGTCTACACAAGTTAAGCCTAGGTCATGATTATGTCGGCAATCAATGTCTCTCACCTTACAAAAACTTATTCGCAAAAGGTATTGGACGATATCAGCTTTGATGTTCAGCCAGGAGAAATGCTGGCATTAATTGGCCCCTCGGGTTCTGGTAAATCAACATTGATGCGCAACTTATCAGCACTGGTTCATTGCGACAACCAGGCGGCCGCCTGTATTAAGGTGGGCGATAAATACGTTCAGCAGTCCGGTAGATTCGCTAATGATATACGTTCAACACGCGCGACTATTGGCTGTATTTTCCAACAATTTAATTTAGTCAGCCGCCTGACAGTGTTAAGCAATGTCTTAATTGGCTGCCTCGGTAAAATTCCTTCATGGCGCGGTTATATTGCTCACTTTAGCGATGAAGAAAAAGACAAAGCGATACAAGCATTGGAAAGAGTCGGCCTAAAGCATCTGGCTTATCAAAAAGCCGCCAATCTCTCCGGCGGCCAACAACAGCGAGTCGCCATTGCCAGAGCGCTGGTGCAAGAGGCAGATCTTATTCTTGCAGATGAACCGATTGCCTCTCTTGACCCTAAATCGGCTCGTGTGGTGATGGAAATGTTAAGAGGTATTAATCAACAAGATGGCAAAACGGTCATCGTTACCCTACATCAAGTCGATGTGGCCAGAAAGTATTGCCCCCGTGTCATTGCACTGCGGGATGGCAAGTTATTTTTTGATGGCGCACGCGATCAATTGACGGATGCGTTGATGTTTTCTCTCTATGAGGAAGATGCGAAGGATATGCTGGATGAAGAGCAAGATGCTGTCGATACCCCAATTGCAGCAGTTGCATTAAGCTGATCTTAAAAGAGGCACAAACAATGTTAAAGACCCTAAAAAAAGCGCTAGCAGCTGTCGGTATGGCGGCTATGGCAAGCGCAGCGATCGCTGCGGATGAAATCAAATCACTGAATTTCGGCATTATTTCCACTGACTCTACCCAAGTACTGAGAGAGACCTGGACGCCCTTCCTCAACGATATGAGCAAGAAAATGGGCATTGAAGTCAAGCCTTTTTTTGCAAGTGACTATGCCGGCATCATTCAGGCCATGCGTTTCGACAAGGTTGATGTCGCCTGGTTCGGCAATAAATCAGCCATTGAAGCGGTTGATCGCTCTGGTGGTGAAGTCTTTGCCCAAACCGTTGATAATGAAGGCAATCCAGGCTATTGGAGCTTGCTGATTACACATAAAAATAGCCCATTAAACACTGTTGAAGATCTTATCAAAAATGCTAACGACCTTACCTTCGGCAATGGTGACCCCAATTCGACTTCTGGTTTTCTGGTGCCTTCTTATTATGTATTTGCGAAAAACAGTGTTGAGCCTAAAAAAGTCTTCAAACGCGTTACCAATGCTAACCACGAAACCAATGCGCTGTCAGTAGCCAATCAAAAAGTTGATTTCGCGACCAACAATACTGAAAACTTGCGCCGTATCGAAGAGAAGTTTCCAGAGAAGCATGATCAAATTAAAATTATTTGGAAATCACCTTTGATTCCCTCTGACCCCATTGTCTGGCGCAAGAACTTGCCGGAGTCTGCAAAATCAGACATCTATCGTTTTTTTATGAGTTACGGTAAGTCGGGCGATAAGCAGGAACTTGCAAACTTGGACAAGCTACAGTGGCTTCCTTTCCGCCCTTCAAGTGATGATCAGCTGCTGCCTATTCGTCAACTGGTCTTGTTTAAAGATCGCCTGCAAAAAGTAAACTCGGGTAAAGCCACCAAAGCAGAGCTTGCCGAAATTGACGAAAAACTAGCAGTTTTAAACCGTCGTATGGCAGCACTAGAAGCCATGGCTTCTAACTAATGCTTGTGCATATGCAGACACTCTGATGGACACGCTAACAGTCTACAGTAAAAATGTATTTTCACAGTGTGGTGACACTATGCTGTGGACTGTTTACGCCCTCAACGGGACACACCTGGAGGCAAATGCCGCAGTCAATGCAGGTGGCAAAGTCAATCCAATACCAGTCAGTTCCTTTGGGATT
>JBCBZU010000459.1:0-2164 GCA_039815165.1 Pseudomonadota bacterium | reverse complement strand
TGCTGTAGCTGCTCACAAACTTTGAATTCAATATTAACCCAGCCGTTAACGAATGGAGGATAATATGCTTCAGACCCAAAGAATTTCGCAACAATTAAGGATTTGCTCATTAATAGTGGCTTTATTGATTGCAACTTTTCATATACAAGCGAAAGAGCGATCAACTGAAACATCAAAAACGTTGAGTAAAATAGACCATTCGCCCTCGACTCACTTTCCTTTAAATAGTAGAACGGCATCGGCCATAAATCTCGATACTTTCAACGAAGTATTGCGAGAGGCAGTTTTAGACCCATTAAACGGTGATAGCACTACAAAAAATAATGTTGCTCCGTTGCGATTAAATTCAAAATTAGTCGAGTCTGAAGGGATCATTGACAGCCACTTGAGAGTATTCGCTAACACACTTTCGATAAATAAGGGGGGGGCCAGTAGCAGTCAGTCGGACAGTGCAGCTAGCACAACGAACCAACTGATGATCCAATCGGCTCATAGTCAATCACAAGCAAATTTTTCATTTATTGGCAATCAACAAAATTATGTATTGCGCTATGTCTGTTGTTCTGACTTGCCCATTATTAGCGATCCAACTGTACCGAGTAATCAGTTATTTTCCGCGAGTAATATCGTTGCTGTGCCGGAATCCAACGAAGTGGTAGCGGTGTTTGACGATTTACCTATTTATAACGGCAATCAATTATTTGTTCGCGTACAGCGTTCTGGTGGGCAGCACTATTGGGGCTGGTTTCCATTATTTTGGCTACATAACGTTTCGTCACCTAAGGTGGGGGCAAATATTCACACGGGTGTTAGCTATCAGGGCATCAGTAAACAAATTAGAGATACGGTAGAAGATATTTTTTACCAAAATTGTCATGCCATGCACCCAGAGGGCGGCGAGCCAAACTTTCCCAGCGCTCCACCAGCGGATAAAAACTATCAATGCGGCGAATACCCTGTGGGCAATACCGCCTATCAATACACCGTCGATAATAAACCATTTCGTCACTTAGCCAATGTAAGAAAAGTAATCAATAGTTATACCTCAGAACCCCTCGACTCACCATTGCAACACCTTGCCTTTGGCTACCGTGGCACCGGCATAGGTAATAATGCCATCGTGTTAGATATTCCTTTCCGCATTGGCGCATTGAGCACACAAACTCGGCGCGACAGTAATTTTAATGCGCAGGAATTGGCAGCGGATGACTTCCAGTTTTTAACTAGAAGCTATTGGCAGTCCGAAGTTGCTCAAGAGGATGAAAATGTTCGTGTACATGCTATGGACTGGTATTTTAAAACCTGGTTCGATAGTGATGCCCCCGCCAGTGCCCATGAAATCAATTTTAGTTTACGGGTAAATCTACCCGGCTTTGATATTTATACCCCCATGTTCGATGGCGATATTTTGGTCTGGTATCGCGATCACAACGGAGCACTTTCTCAAGCCCACATTAGCCAGCTGGAATTTGGTGGCATGCGTATGCAGGATGTTCCGCTACGCATCGACGGTAAGGTCATGCTCAACATTAACGATACCGGTAGTATTCAACAAACCTTTGTCACCAACACAAAAAATCAGGTTTCTGTACAATTCACAAATATTGAAGCGACGACCGAACCTGAAATCACTTTTTACGACGAAGTGAATTTAATCTATCAGTCCCAGGGAAATACGGAATACATTAATTACGGGGTGAACTACTTTCGTAGCATGTTGAATGCCACCTTATCCAATGATGGCTTTGGTTCTTATTTTTGGGAGGTGGCATCAGAGACTGTTATGAGTAGTTTGATGGATGCCTTACAAGCGCTAGAGCCTCGCTTGGTACAACTTTTCGACTCACCGCGAAGTCTGGCGGTAGAGGCCTGTGATAATGCCATGCCCAACAACTATAAAAATATGCAATCTCCTTTCTATGCTTTTTATCGCAACTGTCTCGATTTTGCCGCCACGATTAGTAGTCAGCATTTTGTTAACCCTACCAATCAATCCATTAATATTCCCTATGGCTTTTCTGAAAATCCAATGTTTGTGCCGCTCAACCAAGATGAAATGGAGTTCCAAGCAAAGGATTTAAGTCTTATTATGGACGAAAGAATCACGGCGTTGATACGTCAAGACGACAAGCCTGTGGGCACTGTTGTCTGTATTCCAGATCTG
>JBCBZU010000092.1:0-7069 GCA_039815165.1 Pseudomonadota bacterium | reverse complement strand
CTGGCAGCTAAGTGATCAAGAGTTGGAGTTACCCATGGCCGCAGCGGTGAACCAAGGCGAAGCCCTTTTTCCTTTTGCCAATAGGTCAATGGAAATGGTCGAGGTATTGGTGGCGACTATGGTGTCTGCGCTCACCTGCTGTTCTACTTCAGCCAACACTGCTTGCTTGATCTTGGGGTTTTCAACAACGGCTTCAACAACAATATCGACCGTTTGAAAACCATCATAGCTTAATACAGGTTCAATATGGTTGAGGACCTTACCCATATCTACGGCGCTCATACGGCCGCGTTCAACGCGTTTATTCAGCAGTTTATTCGCTTCTGATAAACCCAAGTCCAAGCCTTCTTGGGCAATATCTTTCATTTTAATGGGGACATGTTTAAGTGCGGATTGATAGGCAATACCGCCACCCATAATGCCTGCACCTAACACTGCTGCGCGCTCGACAGCCTGATCGGCTGACTTGGCAAGCTTTTTGGCTTTTTTAGCAATAAATTGATCACTGATAAATAAACCCGAAAGCGCCAGGGCTTCTGGTGTTTGCGCCATAGCAACGAAAGTGTCAGTTTCAATTGCCAGGGCGTCGCTGCGATCACAAGCAGCGGCTTTTTCGATAGCATTAACGGCTGCAATAGGCGCAGGATAATGATCGCCCGCCTGGGAAGCCACAAAACCTTTGGCGGTGGTTATGGCCATAGTGAGTTCGGTTTTATTGTGGCGCAATGGAGATTTTTTTTGCTGGCGACGGCTGCGGTAATCCAATTCACCATCAATGCAAGACTGTAAGGTTTTAAGGGCCACCGGCTTTAACTTATCATCGGCAACTACCGCATCGAGTACGCCGACTTTTAGCGCCGCATCAGCACGGTTTTCTTTGCCACCGGCGATCCACTCGATAGCAGTTTCAATACCGGCTATACGCGGTAAGCGCACCGTGCCACCCCAACCAGGAATAATGCCTAAGCGCGTTTCGGGTAAACCAATACGTGTGGACTGATTCGCTATACGATAGTCGCAGGCCAAACACACTTCGCAACCGCCACCGAGGGCGAAACCGTTGATGGCAACCACAACTGGAAAGGGAAAATCTTCAATACGATTAAAGTTGCTATTGCTGATGTCCAGTATGCCTTTGATACTGTCAGCTCCCTGCACAAAGGTGGGGCCAAACTCAGTAATGTCTGCTCCAGCAATAAAGCCGGGCTTGGCACTGGTAATAAGCAGACCCTGAATGTTCGTATCCGCTTCGATAGCATCAAGAGCTTGGGCCAGTTCCGTTGCCGTGCGATTGTTAAAGATATTCACTGCGCTATCGCTGACATCGAAACACAATTCAGCGCATGTTTTATTATCGACACTAACAGAGAGATTCTTACCCTGGTATAGCATAGCTTCTGCCTTTTATTTTATATCTATAGCGGCCTTATAACGCAGGAAAGCGCTGTTATTTGTTAGCCATGAGAGCGTATCCTGGCACGTTTATATGCGCTGTATTCCTGTAGCGCACTTTTTGTTAATTGAGCTTTTCTTTTTTACTAAAACTGTAGATCATTTTTTAGCGTCAACTTTTTTAGTATCGACTTAGCGTCAACTGTCCAGACCAAGGATTTTGGTCAACGATAATTTACGTTTAGACAAATAGTCTAGAGTATAAATCACTATTTGAGTATTAGCTAATAGTTAGCTGCGCCCTATACCCTATGGCATGACATTTTCAGGAAAATGGTTGCTAATAACCACAATGGTATTTTTTTTGGTCTTATTGCGAAAGCGATAGGGTGATAGTGCATCGACGAAAAAACCATCACCAGGGTCTAACTGCTGGCATTTGTTATTAATAGTGACTTCCAATGAACCTTGAACAACAAAACCACTGCATTCTACATTGGCGATAACCATCGCATCACCAGTGCCACTGGCAGGGCTATAGACCTGATAGCATAACTTGGTTTCTTTATCCGGTTTATCGTCAGCCAAATGGTAAGAATCAATACCATTTTCACTGCTTTGATACATCTCAAAACTGCGATAAAAGTTTTGGCTTTGTTTTTCAAGATCAAGGTTAAAAAAATCGCGCACGGTCATGGGTATGCCTTTGAGCAGTTTCTCTAGAGAACTGACCGAAGGGCTAACACGACCTTGCTCAATCATGGAAACACTACTGTTGGTTAAACCGGCTCTTTTAGCGAGTTCGCGTTGTGAAAGGCCATACATTTGGCGGACTTGTTGTAATCGAGAGGCAATTTCGTCAGACATGAAGCAATAATTATCATTGTTTGTTATCGAAACTTTTGCACGAATAGCGTTTGTTCTTGTTGTCGCCAACGACAGACCAATTAGCTCGGGTCTTGTGGGTTAATCCGCTTTTGTCGACGTCAAACCATTGGAGAACAAAAACCTCGCCATCGGCAAAGATTTCTCATTGAATCAAGCAGCGAAATGTATACACACAAACGACTACCTGGCGTTAAGTCATATCTTTGTAAAGGTTTTCTTGATTTAAGTCAATGGCTTGTCCATACCCTGGGACACTTAATGATTCTTTCTCAATGGATATCAGATTTTCATCGAGCATATTTTGACCATATTTGTAAATAATTTGGTAGTTGCCCCGCAAATATTGCTGATTGTAGGCCTTTGCCTGCTCGCGAGTGTCCTCGCGTTTTGCGTAATATTTGTTCATTATTTGTGCGCCATGACGATTTGACAACATTTTTTCTGCGACTTTTGGCGCCAAAATGCTAGCGCTTGCATTATTGCCTCCAAACCCTTTGGAATTTAAAAATGCAACATCCATATCAGCTTCTAATTGACGGTGCTGGTTTGAAATGGACAAGTGGTCTTTGACTACATCATCCGCGACACCGCTAATGGTCGTAATACCCGGTAAGATACCCTGGGCAAAAATACCTAGAGAGCTAACCAATTGATCGCCACTGGCTGGACCCAAACTGTGGCCCAAATAAGCCTTTACGGCCACAACCGGCCAATTGTCGATACCAAAGGTTTTTGCAACACGATCCAACAGCTCGGACTCCGTAACTCGATTCTGTGGGGTACTGGAGCCATGGGCTTGAACAAAACTGCGTTTCATGATGGCTTCACTCCCCAGCAATGAGCGGGCAGAGGCAAGCGCTTTCGCCATTGAGATATAATTGCCCGGTCCCGGCGCGGAAATCGACTTTTTAAAACCATCCGCATGTACAAATACATTACTCACGGCACCGTGTACATCAGCACCTAGCTCAATGGCGAGTTCATCGTCCATTAACACAATATATTGTGAACCCTCACCCATGACAAAACCACAGTTTTCGCCAAAGGGGCGACTGGCACGACGTAAATCTGTAGCCTCTGTTCCATCTAACTTACATAACTTTTCTGTGGTGGCCAAGGCGCCCATGGCATCAAAGCCCTCAATGACCTCAGGGGTTATAACCGCTTCCGATGTACCGACAATAGCAACGCGACAATGCCCCAACTGGATGTCGCTAACAGCCGCTCTCAAGTTAAACAAGAAGGTGGCACAAGCACCAGAAACAGCAGATGTTGTTCCCAAATTGCCAATAACATAGGCATTGACAAAATCTGCTGACATAGAATTAAAACCCAGTGGCAACTGCTTACTGCTTACTCGCCCGCCTTTAAGACGAGACTGCAACATGCCGCCAAAGCCTTCATAATCGAGCTGACCGGCAATACTGGAAGCATAGCAACTGATTTGATCAGGTGAGACATGTTGGGTAATGGTTTCCCAATCGATACCCAGAGCATTAATCGCATCTGAGGCAGCCAGCACAGAAAGTTGTAAACCCCGAGGGTGAAACCGGGATTGATAAAGTTCAGCGGGATTAAACCCCGTTGGTAATTGACCGGCTGCTTGAATGGGTGAGGCAAAATGTGACTTTACGTGTAGTGTTTGTTCACCGGTGACGGTTATTCGCACTTTACGCTCATTGAGCTCAGAGACTTGCCAGTGAGATGGCAGGGGTTTGGGCAGGTTGCGCTTGGATAAGGTAAAAGTAAAGCTTTCTCTATTGGTCTCATTGACAGACAAGGAATGGTGATGGGGCACTCGATCAACATCAAAGAACTGAGCACCAATACGACGAATCAAGGTGTTTTGCTCGATTTCAACACGGTAGCGTTGCACAACCTCAGCGCCACTTAAACAATCGCCCTGTGGGTTTTTGTAAGCGTCACCGTCAGCATTCACATAGCCCATCATGACGGCTAATCCAAGCAGAGTTTCTTGCTGCTTTTGTGCACTAAGGGCATCGAGAACGGTACGCTGGTAACCTTGATGAAAAGAGCTGCGACCGGCAGCATTATAGCCACCAAAACTAACAATGAGGGGTAAACGTGCCATAGAAAAACGAACTGAGGTTAAAAAATCAATAGTGCTAGTGTAAGGGGTTTTTAGGCCTTATAATACGATAAACCAGCCAAATATAATGGTATTTAAGACAAAATGGCCCGTTTTGTGTTCGTGTTAACAAATCAGATGCTGATCACCAGCACAACTTGGCCCATGGATATGATCAATGCGGCGAATCAAGCAGCCAAACGCCTATGCCCTGAAGCCCGATCCATTGAGCTGGTGACGGCCTCACCCTTTGACCGGGAGAGCAATAAAAATGGTCATATCGTTCTCGCCGTCGAGCAAACCATTAATGCCATCAATCACGCAGATGTTATCTACCTGCCTGCGCTCTGGCGGAATCCTCGCCCGGTTATTCAACGCTACCGAGCGCTCTTACCCTGGCTGAAAACACATTATGAAAACGGCGCGATTATTAATGGTGTTGGCACCGGGTGTTGTTTTATGGCCGAAGCTGGACTGCTAGACCATAAACCGGCGACAACTCATTGGCACTATTTTGATGAATTCCAAAAATGGTATCCTCAGGTACAACTTAAGCGTCAGTATTTTATTACCCAGGCGGGTTCACTTTACTGCGCTGCCAGCATTAATTCTTTAGCAGATTTAACCATTCACTTTATTCAACGTTTCTTTAATCAAGCCGTTGCCCAGCACGTTCAAAAACATTTTTCTCATGAAATTCGTCAAGCCTACGAGACCGTCAGCTATTTAGAGGATACCAATACTCGCCACGCTGATGAAGATATATTGCAGGCTCAGTTATGGTTGCAGAACAATAGCGGAAAAAATATTACCTTAACCGATATTGCCAAACAATTTGACATGAGTTCGCGTAATTTCAATCGTCGTTTCAAGGCGGCGATTGGCTGCACACCGACACAATATTTACAAGAACTACGCTTAAAAACAGCAAAAGACTTGCTGCAGTCCAGCAATTTATCGGTGGGTGAAATCGCAGATAAGGTGGGCTATTCCGATGCTAGTCATTTTACTCACTTATTCAAACGTTCCTTTTCAATAACGCCTAAGGCTTTTCGAACAATGGTGCGGGCAAAATTATTTTCTGCCGATAATGAAATATAAAAAAACCCGGAAAAACCGGGTTTTTTTAACAAAACAGTCACTGTTAGTTATCCGTTAATAATCTTCCAGAACCAATTTCAATTTTACGGGGCTTCATCGCATCGGGAATTTCACGAACTAAATCCACATGTAACAAGCCGTTTTCCAGTTGCGCATTTTCCACGCGAACATGATCAGCAAGCTGAAAGCGACGCTCAAAACCGCGCTCGGCAATGCCTTGGTGTAAATATTCTTTTTTCTCAGCATCCTGGTGTTTTTTGCCAGCGACATTAAGCAGGTTTTGTTCAACTTGAATATCTAAATCAGCTTCAGCAAAACCGGCGACGGCCATGGTGATTCTGTAGGTATCATCGCCCGTGAGTTCAATATTGTAGGGGGGATACGCTGACTGTTTGGTATCTGACTGAGTAATGGCGTCCAGTAAATTGGCCATACGATCAAAACCAATCGCGGAGCGGTCTAGGGGGGTAAAATCAAGTGTTCTCATAAGACTATCCTCTAAAATAGTAAGCAATAGAATGTTTAGTTGCCTGTCAAGGACCAGGCGCTTGTGCACCCCTTGTTGTGTAAGCGGGTACACAATCAATATGCCACCTGAAAATGGGTTTTCAAGGTATCCATAAAAAATTTATTGCTCACCGGCTATAGACTTTTAGGTGATAAGAACATTATTTTTGAAAGCAATAATTTATTAAAAAGGCCAGTCAAAGAATGCATATCACCAAATAAAAGCCCTTGATTCTAGCGGCCTGGCAGCAGACATTGTATAAAAAAACGACAAAAAAGAGCATCGCGAGACATTCACTTATGCCACTTGTGCAGAAGACTTGCCACAAAAAAAAGTTGAAATCATTCTCGATTAGGAAGATAGTAAACCCATGAATGATAGAAAAGTAACGCTCTGTTCAGCTCACTTCCCTCTGTCTAATCCCCTCCAGGGATTATACGCCCTCTCAATTGATTTCATTGCAATCTACAGACTGAGTACAAGTGTCAATCTGTACTCAATTTGTGAATCGTCCATTTACACCTCATCGTTAACCCTCAGGAGGACCACTCTATGACAATGGCTAATCAAGTGACTTATCGCGATCTGGATCCATCACAGACCCTCAATGACATCATCGAAAAGCGCCTGCGCAAACTAGAGCGCTTTTCAGGTAATATTCAATACGGCAAAGTCGTACTTGAATCGCCCCATAACCACAAGCACAAAGGCAAGCACTATCGCGCCACTGTGGAACTTGAAGTCAAAGGTAGTCCCATTACTGTCAGCCAGAATGACCCCTCCATTCACGTTGCGGTCAGAGACGCATTTAATGTTGCTGAGCGCAAATTAAAATCTCACTCCGAACAACTAAAAGCCCGCCGCAACGATAAGTGGGATAATCTCGACTTTGATGCCATGGCCAGTTAGGCCGCATCAATAATAGGGTGGCTCATAGCCGCCCTTTCTCTTCTATTACTGCCCTTTCCCCTTCCTGATTCAATCTTTTTTAGAAAAGTTTATCACAACCCCTAACAGCTATCCTTAAAAGCTATGCTGTAGACAAAAATCAAATAAAATCATAATATAGCCGCTCTAAAGCGTTAAAAATT
>JBCBZU010000498.1:0-1661 GCA_039815165.1 Pseudomonadota bacterium | reverse complement strand
GCTACACAGATTTGGGCTGGATCTAAGGCCGCAATACTGCGTTGTCACTCTTGGCTCTCTTTTAAAAAAGGCTACGGCCATTGCCGGCGAGCGACGCCTTGTCTTGCGGCCTTATCTCTTAGCCCAAATTCTGTGTTCAACTGCGGTTTTTAGGTTTAACGCTCAATACACATTCATGTTGTTAATCTGTGCTCAATAAAGTCTGCGAACTGCTAACAAAAATTTTGTTATTGGCGTCCACCATTCCCGTGGCTTCATCGCCGTCAAGCAGAAGGTCTTGGCCGCCATCTTTGAGCAAGCTGGGACCTGGGCTTAAGTTGGCGGTGTCTGTCACTGGTGGCAGTGGCGCGGTGCCCGCAGTGCCGCCTTGGTATATCCAGGTCATAACGGCGCTAAGTGCCAGGTTTTTGCCTTTAACGGTAATAGTGCTGCCCTGCACGACCTGTAAACCACCTGCTTGCCAGGTGCCGGTTTGGCCGGTATCGGCGGGCAGTTTTTGGGTGCTGGTTGCGATTTGTATATCGTCGTGCAGCGCCACATAATGTTTTTGTTTAGCTGACATCCAGGGCTCCTTTTACGGTGACATCGCCTTCAATACTGATGGTGCTGCCTTTGGCGATAATGTTGATGTCGCCATTTTGTTGCAGGCGAATTTCGCTGCTGCCTGCGCTGATGACAATGTCTTGATTGGCCTTGAGGGTTATTGCCGTTTGTTCGGTAGCGCTTCGGCTTTGTTTGGTTGATAGTGCGAATATATGTTGGTTGCGGTCGTAGCTGATGCTGGAACCGTCTTGGTAAATGCGTTTATGAATGGTGGCTTGCGCTTGATCGAGATCGGGCAAGGGCGCTTGTGCAGTAATCGTATTGCCTGCGCTGTCAAAGGTGAGCGCGCCGCGAAATAATGTGCCAATAATAATGCCCTGGCTTAAGTTGCCAGACGGCGCCACCACCAGTACTTGTTCATCCGTTTCTGGCATCCACCATTCAGCGTCATAGCCTGCTCTGGCCGTGGTCCAGGGCATCCAGTTGCGGATATAGCTGCCTTCATTATTACCCCCCACTTGTACCAGCACTCTGGGAATATCATCAGGCTGTTGCGGGTCGGTAGCGGTAGCGGTGACGATGCGGCCAATGCGCACCAAGCTGCTGAGCATGGTGGTGTGATGGTCGAGCTTGGCCTGTACTTTGATAGCACCTGCTTGTTCATCAGGAAAAAAATCGATGTCTTGTTCAGCCATAATGTTTTACTCAAGCCTCAATGGAAATATTTTCTAAACGGATAACTTTGTTATCGGGTAAATAAAAGCCTTCGATAGCCAAATTCAATACGCCCTGTTCGAGACTATTCACCGCGACGCGAGACAGCCTAAGCCTGGGCTCGTAGTGCGTTAGGGCTTCCACTACAGCGCTTTGTATTGAGGCAATTAATACCTCATTAACGGGTTGATCCAATAAATAGAGCAGCCGTGAGCCATAACTACGACGCATCACCCGGCTGCCAATGGGGGTTAGCAAAATATCCCGAATGGATTGCTTAAGGTGGTCGATACCGGCCAGTGCTTTGCCGGTTTCAGCGTTCATACCTGACATGGGTTGCGCCTCTGTGTACGGGTGTTGTTATTAGAGACGGAATAAAAATTGAGTTTGGATGCAAAAAAAAT
>JBCBZU010000145.1:0-5969 GCA_039815165.1 Pseudomonadota bacterium | reverse complement strand
CTTTGGCGGTGCGGGTCTTGGGATCGTATTCTTCCCGCTGGGTGCTGCCATCTGCAAAACTGATGGCGCTGATGATGCCGTAGTCGTCGAGCCCGTAAAGGGTGGACTGGCCCTGGGCATTGATTTTCTCCACCAAATGCGCGGTATGATAGACATAGGAGTAGCGGGCTTGGTTTTCTTGGTAACTGTTGACTCGGCCCAGGTCGTCGTAAGTGACCTGGAGTGTGGGCTTATCCGGGCTGTTTTGAATGGAGCTGTTTTGAATGGAGCCGTTTTGAATGGAGCTGTTTTGGATAGAACTGTTTTGGATAGAACATAGCCGGGCCGGTTGCTTGTCTTCACGCTGGTAGCGGTAGTGTTCCGCCATGCCCTGGGGCGGGGTGATTTTAATCAAATGCCCGCTTTGATCATAATCGTAGCCCCAGGTGCGGCCGCCTTGATCAACCATGGTGCTAATCAATCCTTGGGGACTGTAGTCAAACGCCAAACTGGCACCGCTGCTGTTGTGGATGCTTTGCAATAAGCCATCTGTGCTGTAATCCAGTTGGATGGCATTTTGATGGGCATCCTCTATCCTAACCAGGCGCTTATGGCGGTATATTTCCCGCTGCTGGTCAGGGTAGCAGAGGATGAAGGTATCGCCATCACTCTGGACGCTTACCCCCAAGTGGCCGATATCCACAAAGCCTTGGCCGCTGTCGTAAAAGTCGAACTCGCGCCCATTGGCTTGATAGAGTCGATAGCGCTGCTGCTCGATTTGCACCCATCGCTTTTCATAGCCAAAGCAGCGGTTATGGCCAAAGTAGCCTTTGTAAGACCTATCAGACAGGTAGTGTAAGGCCAAATCAAGCGGCATCAGACCTGCCAACTGTAGGTCGTGGTAGCGATAGGTGTAAAACAACTGACCGGTTTGCAAAATAACCGGCGAGCCGGTCATCGCCCCCAGCTCTCCCGAGCCACCACTGGCAGTGGGTTTGGTTTGGCGGGGCATGCTTTGGCGCGCCAGGGGCTGGTCGGCGCTTTGGTAGTGTTGGTTGGCAGAGGCTTGGTCAAGATCTGATGGCAGGGTTTCTTCCCCTTCAATTGCGCCTTTATCGCTAATGGTCACCAAGGAAGCGCTTTCACTACAGGTGATTTTGCCAATGGTATTGCCGCCCTGCATATATTGCAGGTCGCCTTCCCGCACGACCCGCTGCTTATTGACTTTAACTGTGGGGCTGGCCATGGCGACGATGGGCTGGGATTTGGCCTCTACCGTGCCCGATTTAATGCCGCCTTTTGAACCGCGCCCATCGCCCACAACCGAGGTGGTATCACTGCCGTGGATGTAGGTTTGTTTACCGTTGACTAAAACATCCTTGGAGGTCGCGACGGCCTTACTCAGTTTTTGCGAAACCGGATAAGGAATGGGCACCACTTGATTGCCGACCTGGGTCAAATTGACGCTGGGCGCTGAGCTAACAACGGTGTACTTGCTGTCTTTTCTCGCCCAAAATTTATTGGCCATTTATACGTGTTCCTTTGGCTGGCTGCGCCCGCGATCGGTGGCCGTCGTATTCGACAGTAGCATAGCCTCCGCTTTGAGCGCTGTTTCCATCAGTGGCGTGTAGGAGCGCCAGGATGCCAGGGCGTAGTCTTCGTCTGGCTTGTCGCTGTTGAGGTTAATGATCAGGGTATCGAGGTTCATCACTTGATATTGTTTTTGGGTATTGGTAAAAACTCGCGATAAAAATCGGTACTTGGGCAAAGTGAAGTACATCTGCGGGGCGTCTCGATGCAGGTTGAGCAGTTGCACCATGGCACCGGCTTTAAGGTAGTTCTTAACGATTAAGCTTGGGTGAGCACCCTGGTGGTGCTGGTGGTCAAAATCATGGGGTGGATAGGGGTGCTGCTTTTCCAGCCACTCTTGATTGTAAGTGCCTGCGTAGTCCAGACGATTCTTCCAGCTTCGATGAATAAAGCCCAGGCCTGGGGGAATATTGGCATCACTTGAGTGGTTATTATCCGCATTGATTAACACTGACTGTTTGTGGGCTTGATGAGCGTGCGGATAGGGCCCAGCGCCGACGGGATTGTACATATCCAGGTGGTATTGTTGGTCTTCTTGACCTTGGTTTTGTATGTTTACAACACCGCCTTTGGCATATTCATAGCGAACGGGCACAGCTATATAGTCTGCGGTGGGCGGTGTAATGGATAAAAGCTGACGGGCAACAAGGTCTCCACCCGCTGTGGTCACTTTTACTCCGCATGGCCAGCCACTCTGGGGGCGCTGATCCGGTGCATAGCTGGTGGCATTGACGATAATGTCTGTGTGGGGCTTGTAACTCACGTAGTCTGACTCAAAACGAACGGAACTCGTCTCCGGTTCACCAAAAAACTGATCCTCGGCGAACAGATCCCCTTGGTCTTTATCCAGTTGCAGCAACCAGCGCTGGGATTCATCCGCGGGTGTAGAAGAGTGGCTACTTGCCGGCAGTAATTTGAATTTAACGCGCACCAAACAGGTGGCGTGCCATTTGCGACGGCTATTGACGTTTTCCCAAGCATTAGCAGGGAACGGCGTGAAATTACTAAACTCCATTAGACCTCCCCATCGGCTTAGTTGATTTCGACCACCTTTCCTTTTAGTGTTGTTTGGTTACTGCTTTCAACCAATATCTCCTTGCCTGAAAGAACAATGGTGCCATCACTGTTTAAGACTAATGAGCTCTCCCCTACCACTAGCTCAAAGCGCTTACCGGCAATAATGTGTTTCATGATACCGACTTGCTCAGTTGAACTTAAGCCAACGCTTTGGTTTTTAGCGCCACCGACGGTCACCTGATACCCTGCGCCTATGCTCAAGGCTTTGGCAATAGCGATAGTTTCGGCTTTGTTGCCACCGACTAATTCTATTTGATTGCCACCGATGGAAACATTTTCGTTACTGCCCACTTTTTCAACCCGGTTATTGCCGACTTGAGTGGTTTCATTATTCTCAACAATATTGTCTTGGTTTTTTTCCGCATGAATATAAAGTTGTTCGGCGCCTTTTTTGTCATCAAAGCGAATTTCATTAAAATTCTGTGCACCACCACCTTTGGTTGAACGGGTTTTTATACCGTTTTGGGTTTTGGACGAATAAGGCGGCTGGTTTTTGCCGTTGTAAACAGAGCCTGTTACCAGAGGGCGATCTGGATCACCATCGAGAAAGTCGACAATCACCTCGTGACCAATGCGGGGAATAAACGATGCCCCCCATTTATTGCCTGCCAGCGTTTGCATAACGCGAATAAAGCATGAACTGTTTTCGTCTGATTTGCCTTCCCTGTCCCAGATAAACTGCACCTTGATGCGGCCGAGATCATCGGTATAAATCTCCTCACCGGCGGGGCCGACCACCACCGCCGATTGGGGTCCGTTCATCGTCGGTTTTTTATGGTTGAGGGCCGGGCGAAAATGTACATCCTCTGGAATACAGCTAAAGGTATTGCTATAACCAGACTCCCCCGGTTGACCGGAGAAATAGCTATTCTCAACGGCCTTTATTTTCATACCCGTAATAATGTAGTTGCCTTTTTGGCTGGCCGTCGTGTGCTTGGCCATATTGAAGCGGCCACCCGCATAGAAGCTGGTACAGTCACTTTCCGCATAGACCAGATTGCGCAAGGCTTCTTCGGACTCCAAGCGCACGTTAACCAGTTTTTCACCAAGGCTGGACACGTAAAGCCCTGGATATTCATAATGTTCAAACTTGCTGTTATCGATAAAGTTACTGATTGAATTGTTGTTAGCTTTAAGGTCCTTGAGGGGTTGTTTAAAATCATAGTCGTTGAGTGTCCACTGGCCCTTCCTAAACTCATGCACATTTTCCCAGCGATTAATATGGGTGCCGGTATTGCTGCCTTTGTTGTAGGTGAGCCCGGTCTCCTGGCATTCTTGATAGGCATTTTTTTGATCCACCAGCCACAGAGTGTGCTTATCTTCTGCATGCATGAAGTAGTAAGCAATGCCCTCTTCTTCTAGCAATCGGGAGACAAAACCGAAGTCACTTTCATTGTGCTGAACACAATACTCGCGCACTGTACCACCTTCTGCATTGAAGACAAAATCGGTAAACCCCAGATCAGTGAACACCTGGCTAACAATGTCTTTGGTGTTTTTTTCTTGGAAGATACGGTGATTATTGGTCTTTTTTAAGAACCACAGCCACGGCACCATTTTCATGGTATAGCGTCGTAAATTATTGTCTTCTATCTCACCAAAGGTGAAGGTGTTGATAAAGCCGTTAATTTTACGTTCAGAAGATGGGCCTTTGAGGGTGACGGTTGCCGTCTTACCAATAATTTTTTCAGGTGGGATGTCGAGTTCTTCAGATAAAACAGTGATATCGAATTCAAATAGATCAGATATAAGTTCTTCACCGTCAATGCCGGTCAATAAGAGGCTGTCTTTTCCCAGCGAGAAATCCGAGATAGAGATTGGTCTAGTATCTTGTGTAAGCTGTCCCACAAATAGCTAC
Organism: Pseudomonadota bacterium; assembly: GCA_039815165.1. Classification (GTDB taxonomy): domain Bacteria; phylum Pseudomonadota; class Gammaproteobacteria; order Pseudomonadales; family Cellvibrionaceae; genus CANLBN01. Next base: position 1,465 of record JBCBZU010000145.1, on the reverse strand, counting down.
CTTTAAATAGCACTGGGCAAAAGTGGCCATTTATAAACAGCGACTAGCCATGGTCTTTGTCCAGCAGTCCTTTATTCGTAAGTCCTTTAATCATAGGTGCTTAATCATAGATCCTTTAATCATAAGTCCTCTGAAAATATACCCTCTGGAGCTTTGCGTACCAGAGGGTAAAAGTCAAAAATCAAGCAAATTAAATTGGCTTGCCTTTCTCGATGTCGTAACCACCGCGTTGTGGGCTACCGGCTTTGTTTGCAGTATCGTAGTCGTTATAGCTGACCATCATTTTTGTAAAGCTAAGGTTAACAGTTTCTATTGGATCACCGTCGGAACCCGCCGAAATCCCATAGCCGCTGACCAAGCAGTTAGTGAGTTCGTAAGTCAGGTATTCCGTCACTTTTGAACCTGTTTGCACGAACTTAACCTTAACTGTCTTACCTTCACTGCCGGTGGTTGACGCTTTAAATAGCTCACTGGCAGATAAATCCGCTGCTTTGGTGAACACCACCTCACTGATTGCAGGTACGGTAGCTTCACGGTTTGCGCAATTGCCCGTCTCCATGGTGATGCCACGAGTGACATTGAAATTAACACTCGATACAACAAGGTGGTCCTCAAAACCCTCAGCACCGCCTTTTCCTTTAATACCTTCATATTCAATATAAATAGCCATGATAATTAGTCCTTATACTTTATTAAATTAACAAAATGTTTATGACAGGTGGATTTAAATAAACACACCCTGAAAAGAATTGAAGTGAATCAACGATTTTAGCTTTACACAAATATCGGGGGGATAAACTAACAGGCACATTCAGCTAAAACGGTGTGAGAGTATAGCCTAACAACTATGGACGAACAACGAAAAATACCCAGGCTTGTGAAAAAATGCAGAAATTGTATAGAAAAAGTAGCCGATAAAATTGTACACGGAATCTAAAACCGCCGTTGACACTTCATTGTTGGCGCATAAATTTTCTTTTGTGCAAAAAATGTTCTGCTGTTCGCTTGATTCTAAATGAGTTCAGTAGCCATTGAAGAATAAAAGCAAGGCCTGTACAGGGACACTTGAACCAAATACCTCTGTTTGACGCCCGTTATTGATGATCTCTCTGTTGAATTAAAACCTGTTATAAAAAGATAAGCTGGGAATTCAACTCAAATGACAAACTCTTTAAAATCAAAATATAAAAAATGTACTGTTTTACTCTATGGATAAACGCTTACTGCGTGCACAACTGCCCTGCTTGCCGACGGGAAACAACTTTGAGACAATCTTGAAACAATCTTGAAACAACCTGGGAAAACGTAAAATTCCGCCGTAGATTCCGCTATGGTACCTATTTTAACTTTTCCAGACGAATATTAAGACTCGATCCAACAGCACTCCAACTGAGTTTTCTGGATTAAAGTGTATAAGTAAGATCGAAGAAAATACTTATGTCAGTGTCTTCTTCATCGTCGTCGT
>JBCBZU010000024.1:0-11290 GCA_039815165.1 Pseudomonadota bacterium | reverse complement strand
CGGTGCGTGCTGGGTCTTTGTAAAAGTATGGACGCAGCAGTTTTTTTATGGCAGCTATTCGCCTGATTAAATATGGCGAATAAATTTATGCGTGATTTTTCTGATTGTAGTGATAGCCGCTTCTTACAAACTGCCCAAAAACTATCGTACAAAAGTGGGGGTCAGCGGTTTTTTACTGTTGCCGTTTGTGTGCATGGCTATTCTCGACGGTAGACCCCTTGGCCTACCCTATGTGAGTACCGACTTTTGGGGGGGCTTTTCCCTAAATGTTTTGTTGGCCGCCGCGTCAATTATTGTTGCTTTTCCACTGAGTTTTTTATGGTCTCTCGGTCGCCGCTCCGATATGGCCTTTGCCCGCAGTATCTCGGTGGTGCTTATTGAATTTTTCCGTGGTGTGCCAGTGTTGGCTCTATTCTTTATGGGGTCGGTGATGCTGCCGCTGTTCTTCCCTGAGGGCACCAGAGTTGACAAGTTGATTCGCGTTTGGATCGTGTTAACGTTATTTATGTCCGGCTATATGGCGGAGGTATTTCGCGGTGGCTTCCAGGCTATTCCCAATGGTCAGTATGAGGCAGCGGATTCTATTGGACTGGGATATTGGCAAAAAACCATGCTGATTATTTTTCCGCAAGTGATCAAGGTCTCCATGCCAAATATTCTCGCTACCTTTGTCATGTTATTCAAAAACACCACCTTCTTGCTGATTATTGCCATCCCTGAAATGTTGTTATCCATTCAAACAGCACTCAGTAATTCAAATTGGTTGGGAGGGCACGCCCCTGAAGGATATCTTTTTGTGGCCGCTGTTTTCTGGTGTTGCTGTTTTGGCATGTCGATGATTAGCTCATCTATCGAGAAGCGCCTGGAAACCGGCCATGGTGCGCGCCAGTAGCGCGGCGAAAAAGCGTTTAAAAATGAATAATCGAATATAAAAAGAGGTAAGTTGTGGAAACTGAAATCAAAGCTGCTGCAAGTAGTGAAGATGTGATTGTTATTAAAGAGCTTAATAAATGGTACGGGAACTTTCATGTACTCAAAGATATTAACTTAAATGTTAAAAAAGGTGAGAGAATCGTTATTTGCGGTCCCTCTGGTTCGGGCAAATCCACAATGATCCGTTGTATTAATCGACTGGAAGAGTTTCAGCAGGGCTCGTTGGTGGTCAATAATGTTGAGATGGTTGAGGATGTAAAAAATATTGAGGCTATTCGTCGCGAAGTGGGAATGGTTTTTCAGCACTTTAACTTATTCCCCCACTTGACTATATTAGAGAATTTAACCATTGGTCCAATTTGGGTACAAAAAAAACCTAAAGCGGAAGCGGAAGAAACGGCAATGAAATATCTCGAGCGCGTTAAGATTCCGGATCAAGCGAAAAAATTTCCAGGCCAGCTATCAGGAGGGCAGCAACAGCGTGTTGCCATTGCTCGGTCCTTATGTATGAGCCCAAAGATTATGTTGTTTGATGAGCCTACCTCAGCACTTGATCCAGAGATGATCAAAGAGGTGCTAGATGTTATGGTTGAACTGGCTGAGGAGGGAATGACTATGCTGTGCGTTACTCACGAAATGGGTTTCGCCAAAAAAGTCGCGGACCGGGTTATCTTTATGGATGCAGGGGAAATCGTTGAGCAAAACGACCCAGAAGCACTCTTTAATAACCCCCAAACAGATCGCTTACAGCTGTTCTTGAGTCAGATTCTACATCATTGATTGCTGGCAGTAAGCTTAGAGGCCTTTGGCGCTTTTTATTAAAAGTAAAAAAGGCCTTTGTATATAATCGGGTAGATGGACAAATAATCTTCATCAATGATTTACACTTCATCTACTGCCAGGAAACTTGAACCGAATAGCCTGCCTTTATAAGCATGCTATCAACACACGCCTACACACCTATACCGCTTGCATCGCCGGCTGGTTTTCCGGGTTAAAACAATTCCGTGTTTACACCTTCAAAAAAAATTGATTCTCCCCAACACAGTCCCCACAAAGGCCTTGTTGACATTGTCGACAAGCACAATACCACAGTATTCCTTAAGCCCATTTCAGCTTATACCCAGAGTGCTTTTGAGCGCGCTTATGAATACTGGATAAAGTCTGGAAGGCCAAATGTCATTCTCGATAGTGCTTGCGGCACAGGTGAAAGTAGTCGTTATTTTTCAGAAATCTGCCCCGACTATTTGGTCATTGGTGTAGATCAGTCGCTGGCTCGTTTGCAAAATAGTGCCAATGGCGACTTAGCCGAAAACTGTTTATTACTGCGCTGTGATTGTACTGATTTTTGGCGTTTATCCCGTCAGTCGCAATGGTTTTTTAAAAAGCACGTTCTGTTGTACCCAAATCCATGGCCCAAGGGCAAACACTTGCAGCGCCGCTGGCATGGTCATCCTGCGTTTCCCGACCTGGTGGCAGTGAGTGAATCCATAGAGCTGCGCAGTAACTGGAAAATGTATGCGCTGGAGTTCGCCAATGCGTTGAGGCAATTGGGTCGTGATTCGGTGTGTCAGGCCTTTGCAGCAGAACACCCTATTACCGCCTTTGAACGAAAGTATAAGCGTAGCGGACATGAGTTATGGCAAGTGCGGGCCGGTTAAACTTCATTGGGCTCTGGAATAGGGATAATCTCCGTCTCTTTCACTTCTTCCATTACCATGTAAGTTCGCGTCGAATTGACGTGAGGTAGTGAGAGCAATGTCTCCCCCAACAGTTGTCTATAGGCTTCCATGTCTTTTACCCGGGCTTTCAATAAGTAATCAAAATCCCCTGAGACCAGATGGCACTCCATAATTTCAGGTAGTTTGCGCACCTCTTTACGAAAGTTGCTAAAGACGTTGCGTGAGGTTCGATCTAAGCGCATTTCCACAAACACCAATAACTTGGCATCCACATAGTCTGGATTGATGCGTACGGTATAGTGCTCAATACAGTTAATTTGCTCTAAACGCTTCACCCGTGAGAGACAGGGAGTAGGACTCAGTCCCACACGTTTGGCCAGCTCTACATTAGAGATACGACCATTGATCTGTAGCTCTCGCAAAATTTTTCGGTCGAGTTTATCCAGGGAATCCACTATCTACTGACTCTTATTCATAAAAAAGCACTATCATACGGGATGTATAAAGCATTTATTACTACAAAGCTATATTAATACAGCATAATAAACTATAAGTTTGCCTATTTGAGGATTATATAAAATATTGCCGCTTTATAATCGTACTCTGCATCAATCAATATTGTTGAGGTCTATATTATGAAGATTGGTATTGTGAAAGAGATTAAAAACCACGAATACCGGGTAGCAATGGTGCCGGGATCTGTCAGAGAACTCACTCGCCGGGGGCATAAAGTACTCGTGGAGACGGCAGCGGGCGTTGGTATAGGTTTTAGTGATGACGACTACCGAGCTGTAGATGCGCTAATTCTCGACACCCCAGAAGAAATCTTTGCTCAGGCAGAGATGATTGTAAAAGTCAAAGAACCCTTGGCTCAAGAACGCCAATTGTTGCGCCCTGAGCAGTTATTGTTCACCTATTTGCATTTAGCCCCCGATGCCCCCCAAACAAACGATTTGGTGAATAGTGGCGCCATTTGTATCGCCTATGAAACAGTCACCTCTGCCAGTGGTCAACTGCCTTTACTGGCACCTATGTCAGAAGTGGCCGGGCGTATGTCGGTTCAGGCCGCCGCTGGTTGCCTCGAGAAGTCCTCAGGTGGTAGTGGCGTGCTTTTGGCGGGTGTTCCCGGCGTTGCGCCAGGCAGAGTGGTCATCATCGGTGGTGGTGTTGTCGGCAGTAATGCAGCGCAAATGGCGGTTGGCCTAGGCGCCCAGGTGACAATTTTAGATAACAATCTTGATTCATTGCGACGACTAAATAATCAATTTGGGCCGAGTGTGCAGGCAGTCTATTCAACTCAAGAGACCCTGCAGAATTACGTGCTTGATGCCGATGTGGTTATTGGTGCAGTATTGATTCCCGGTGCTGCGGCACCTAAATTGATTAGTGCGCAGATGATCAAACAAATGAAGCCCGGTTCGGTGATTGTTGATGTTGCCATTGACCAAGGCGGCTGTTTTGAAACCTCTAAAGCCACCACCCATGCTGAACCAAGCTATATTGTTGATAATGTTGTCCACTACTGCGTCGCCAACATGCCTGGAGCAGTTGCGCGCACATCCTCATTCGCGCTCAATAATGCGACTTTGCCCTATATCATTGCCCTGGCAGAGAAGGGATGGCACCAGGCCTTGACCGATGACGAACACTTTATAAATGGCTTGAATGTGTTTAAGGGCCAGATCACAAATAAAGCCGTTGCCGAGAGTTTAGACTATGATTATGTAGATGTCCGCGATGCCCTCAAGGTCTCAGAAAACCATACCAATATGCGACTGGCGTAAGGGCGCCTCTAAAAATTAGAATTTTTTCGTGAGATCAAGCAAGCACTGCACGGTGAGCCGCAAGACAACCAGTCGCATACAAACAGAATTGCGATATTGCGGCCTTAAACCTCGGTATTAAATCCAGCGCGAACCCGTGTCGTGCCTCTGGATTCTCCCGCCTTCCCCTTATGGTAAACTCATTATTGACTTTGCCTAGGCGCTGTTGTCAATAGTGTAATATTGACTGTCCTTAAATCTTTCCCTTAAATCTAAACAGACAGCGGGTAAAAATAATGACCGACTATAAAGCACCCCTTGAAGATATCCGTTTTCTCATCAATGATGTTTTTCAACTCCCTGAATTATGGCAAAGGCTACCGACCATTGCTGAGCTTATCGACGCCGATACCGCAGATGCCATTTTGGAAGAAGCGGCAAAATTAATGTCAGACGTTATTCATCCGTTGAATCAATCGGGCGATGCAGAAGGCTGTCGCTGGGAGAGTGGCGAGGTATTTTCTCCGCATGGGTTTAAAGAAGCCTATCAAGCTTTTATAGAGGGCGGCTGGAATGGGCTCGTTGGTGATCCGCAATACAGCGGCATGGGTATGCCAAAGACCTTGGTTTGTCACGTGGAAGAAATGTTACATGCTGCCAATATGGCCTTTGGTCTGGCTCCCATGTTAACTGCGGGTGCCTGTCTTGCCATTAAATCTCATGCAAGCAATGCATTAAAAGCAAAATATCTGCCCAGAATGTACGAGGGCAGTTGGTCGGGTGCCATGGATTTAACCGAGCCCCATGCGGGCACCGACTTAGGCATGATTCGCACCAAGGCCATTGCTAATGATGATGGCAGTTATTGCGTTACGGGCACCAAAATATTTATCACTTGGGGAGAGCACGATATGGTTGAGAATATTGTGCATCTGGTATTGGCCAAGCTGCCAGATGCACCTGAAGGTTCTCGCGGCATTTCAATGTTTTTGGTACCCAAATTTTTAGTAAACGATGATGGTAGCCTGGGCGAACGCAATCCGGTTAATTGCGGGGCAATAGAGCACAAGATGGGTATTCATGGTTCCGCAACCTGTGTAATGAATTACGACGGTGCCAAAGGCTGGCTAGTAGGCGAAGCCAATAAAGGCTTGGCCGCTATGTTCACGATGATGAATGACGAGCGTCTGGCGGTAGGCATTCAGGGTTTAGGTGTTTCAGAATTGGCCTATCAACAAGCCAGTCAATATGCAAAAGAACGCGTCCAAGGCCGCAATCCTGTCGGTCCAGAACAACCGGATAAGGCTGCGGATAGCCTGCTGGTCCACGGAGATGTGCGACGCATGTTGTTAACCGTGAGATCGTTGAATGAAGCCGCCCGTGCTTTTTTAAGCTATGTTGCTCAGTGGTTGGATATTGAAAAGTTCACAGATGATGACACCGAAAAACAGCGAGCATCTGCCATGGTGGCTTTGTTAACCCCAATCGCAAAAGCCTTTATTACTGATCGATCCTTTGAAAATACAGTATTGGCTCAACAAGTATTGGGTGGCCATGGTTATATTCGTGAATGGGGCCTGGAACAATTGGTGAGAGATGCCCGTATTACGCAGATTTATGAAGGCACAAACGGTGTTCAGGCCATGGATTTACTAGGGCGAAAAGTGGTGTTGGCAGACGGCAAACTACTGACTACATTTATGGATGAAATCAAGCAGTTTATTGACATGGTTAGTGACGATATCGCCTCGCCTTACACCGATGCGCTTGCTAAATTAATGCCTAAGGTTAAGCAAGTAACGCAGACGATACTGTTAGCAGTAAAAAATGATCCCCACTTGGTTGGAGCCACCGCCAATAATTATTTATATTTGCTGGGTCATTTGTGCTACTTGTTTATGTGGGCAAAAATAATTGCAGCCACAGCAAGTAAGGAAGGTGACTTCTATCGCGTTAAGCGCAGTCTTGGTCAGTTCTATCTAGAGCATTTGCTGCCACAGACTGAATACTTAATTCAAGTCGTAAATGCAGGTAGCAAGGCCTTGGTTAATTTAAAAAATGATGACTTTTAAACCACTTGGCTGGGCCTGAACAATGCCGCTAGCATCATAACGCTGAGGCCACCGGCTCAAGTCCAGTGGCAGCTACCATTTTTTCATTTGAAATTAAAATTTTAAAAAATTACTATGGCGGATTCAAGCTTGAAGTGCATTAGGGTGGGCAAAAGGCTGCAAAAAGTCAATCAGTCCCCAATCTAAGTGCCTGTCCTCTTGTGCTGTTCTTACAATGCCTGTCCGGCGGTGGGCTCTTTAGCTGGGCTCTTTAGTGGCTCTTTAGGACAGGCATTGCAGCACAGAAAAAGTTGCAAGAAAAAATCAATAAAAAATTGGACAGGCATGAAAAAGTTATTCTATATCTTCTGTCTTCTGTCTTCTGTCTTCTGTCTTCTGTCTTCTGTCTTCTGTCTTCTGTCTTCTGTCTTCTGTCTTCTGTCCTCTGTCCTCTGTCCTCTGTCCTCTGTCACGGACAAACCATATGCACCCCATTGCACATAAACGATGCCAGATCGTCGTCGTCATCCTCTTCCATAGCGGCTGATTGCATTCTGACAATCACTTCGGAGGAGATAATAAAGCCGGTGGTGTTGGCGGCTCGATTTTCTACGCCGCTATTACCGCCACACAATTCTTCATAGGATGCCAGTGAGGTGAACAGGGAGGCGGCATCATTGCTGGCCCCCCGGTTTCTATCGGCAAAGCGGGGGTCGCCAACGGTATCGTGAATATGGTAATCACTGGCGGGGCGGGTATTATTGAGTTCACTTAGGCCGCCAATGATTTTATTGACAATGGGCACCATTAACTTGTAGCAATATTGCACGCGAATTTTTAATAGATTGCCATCCTGGATGCTGACACCGTCGTAGTCTGGATCTGCGGAGCGATACATTAAATTATCGTTGGGGATTTCGACAATGCCGTCATCATTTTCTTCGCCAGCATCGTCAAATAACGACGCTCTTGGACTTAAGCGAATAATGCGGGTGTAGCCATCGACTTCGGTTTTGGCATCTCGTTGGCTGCCCGCGCTGTCATAGCCGGCTTCAATATCACTTTTGACCCCGTCTAAGTCCGCCGATTGGGTATAAAGAGGCGCCAAGCCTCGGATCAGACCTCGACGCATGGCACTATACGTGGCGTGGTTGACTGCGCCCAGGCGTGCCGCTTGAAAGGTGGCGTAGTTTAAAGTGGTTTTTGCCGAATAAATAAAGCCGATCTGGATTGTGCCAAAAATCAGAAGAATTAAAACCGGTATAACAATCACAAATTCAATCATTGCCTGTCCTTTAGTCACTTGTCCTTTAGTCACTTTAGTCAGGCGGCGAAAGTGAAGGGTGGCTCTCAGAGTTTGAATGTTCATGGCACTTCGTCAGCCTCAGCTTTGTTGTGATGATCAGCATCAATATTAGTATTGGCGTCAGTGGCATCAGGTTTACGCTTGCTGTCCTTTGGTGACAATGCTGGCGCTGACTTTGCAGGCATCGGTAAACGGGCCGCCTGGTCTGACTGGTCTGCAGGCTTGTTGTAAATCGACAGTAATTGTTTGGCCATTTGGCTAATGGCGGCCATCGATGGATCGTTCGGATCAATATTGGCAGACATTTGTGCAAGGGTAAGCCCCAGGACTTTGGCCTGCAAATAACTTAAGTTGTACCACGCTTTTATGTAGCCTGAATCTCTGGCAATGGCGTCACGATAAGCTCGCATGGCCTGCTCGTAGCGTTGATTTCGGGCGTGGCAATTGCCAATTCGCAGCAGGCTTTCAGTATTTTTGGGTAATCTATCCGCAAGCTTTTGGTAGAGTGTGATTGCCTCTTCGCAACGGCGCTGCTCATATGCGTTCTGTGCTTGGGCATCGAGTGTCATGATAGTGCGGGTTTTATCCGTCACTGAGGCACAAGCGGATAACAGGCCCACTGATACCAATAGGATAATGCGACGAGTCGTATTAGATTTTATTAGTCTCACGATGAGTCTCACTACTAGCCTCCCAATGAATGTGGTCACCCAGTGCCAAACCCAAGCGATCAATTTCACCGCTGCGGATTTCCAGGACTGACCTTGCGCGTAAACAAAAATCGACTCGCCAGGGTTTAATTGTTGACACCAGGCGACAAATTTTTTGATCGCCATCAAGATAGACAATATCGAGATCATAGCCCATAAAAAAAGTATGAATTGAATTACAGGCGCTTAACCACATGCCTTGATCGATCGTTAACGCCGCAGTGCCCAGCAAACCTTTCATTCTCTCTATGCTGTTGGTGGTTCGAGCAACACGCTTAATGGTCGCCAGTGCTTCGCGCTCGCGAGTAATGTTAACCACGCCGTTTTCCATACTTTTACAATGTGCCCTGTTCAAGAAATTTAATGACGATGGGGAACAATAGGATCACAAAGGTCAGTGGAAAAATAAAGACCACCAGCGGCACCACGAGTTTTACCGGGGCTTCCATGGCCATTTTTTCCGCCCGTTGGAAGCGCTCGTTAAGCCGCTGTTCGGCCTGTACCATAAGGGTTTCTTTCATACTGGAGCCCATTCGCTCGGCTTGAATAATGGCGCGCACAAAAATTGAAATATCATTGACATTGACCCGCTCTTCCAACCGGCTTAAGGCACTCGCTCTGGTCTGGCCTGAACTAATATCCCGCAGCACGATGCGAAACTCATTGCGCATGGCGCCCTTGGGGCCTTTTTCCACCGCTTGTTTGAGGGCCCCGGCAAAGTTGAGCCCCGCATCCACACACATGCTTAAGTACTCGAGGTATATGGGGAGATTGCGCACCAGTTCAGCATCCCGCTTGAAACGCGCGTCTTTCATCCAAAGTTCGGGCAATATGGCGCCCACCAGTGCCAAAACAATAAGAATCAGCGGGTCCGCCTTGCCTGAGGAGGCCAGTGCTATCCAGCCGAGCAGGGGCAAGAAAAGTGCGAAGGATAGGCAGGCCGAGATATATTCCTCTGCGGTAATTGAAAAACTCACGCCGTGTTTTTGGAGTTTTGTCTCCACTTTTGACAATAGCTCGCCAGGCAGATTAGAGCTGATAAAAAAGGTCAGCACTTGTATCAATAGCCACAGTGGTCGCATAAAGCCAGGTGGCTCATCCATGTTATCCCGCTCTTCATCGTGGAGCATATAGGCCAGTGCCGCCACCGCCAGAATAAAGGTGGTAATGGCGACACCAAGATTGATTCCGGCGAGTATTCTTAAGGCCCACTCTGGCATATTCATCGCTGTTGCTCGCTTATGCTAACTGTTTAGTTGGCCCTGAAAAATGCCATCCTGGCTTTTTTCAGGGTCGAAGCAAAAATACTGGCTAAAATACGTGGATTTTCTTGTATTTTTGCTTCTCGCATGGGCCTTTCGGCCCATGAGCAAGCCATCCATGGCTTGCAAGTCGACCAGAAAAATGCCGTTGGCTTTCTATTTCTGGTTGAGAATTTTAGTTGATTTAAACAATATCGTTTTTAAATTAATGGGTTGTGCATTTTTTAGGACCGACTATTTAGTTGGCCCTGAAAAATGCCATCCTGGCTTTTTTCAGAGGTCGAAGCAAAAACACTGGTCCACCAAAGGGCCAGGATCACTAACTATCAATGGTGGTGATCTTGCGAATAAAGACAAAACCGGCCACTTGCATGCCCACCATGATGGCCAAAATAATCAAGCCCACCCGCGTGGTGTAGAGCTGATTCATCGCCTCGGGCTCAATAAAGGATAAGCCGATGGCAAGAAAGATCGGCAGTGCCCCCATAAAACGCCCCTGTGCTCGGCCCTGAGCCGTCAGGCTGTCTATCTTGCCTTCCATGGTGTGTTTACGGCGCAGGGTATTGGCCATGTTGCTGATGGTGTCTACCAGGTTTCCGCCCACTTCCCGGCTGATGCGCACCGCTGAACTGGCCATTACAAAACTGGCCAGCGGCAGGCGTTTTTCCATTTCCACCAGGCCTTCTTCGAGGGGAACGCCCAGTTTCATGCGCTTGATCAGTAAGCTAAACTCCTGGCTTAAGGGGGGCTGGCTTTGTTTGACCATATCTTCCAGCGCCATATTCAAGCTGGCGCCGGATTGCAGGCTGCTGGATATCATCAAAAAGGCATCTGGCAATTGTGCTTCCAGCTTTGACAGGCGTTTGTTTCTGAGTTTGCGCCAAATAATGCCCGGTAAAATCAGGCACACGGCAAACACGCCGCCGGTAATTACCCATAGCTGAAACAGTGAGTGAGCGACCAGGGGCAGGGCCACCAGTAACACAATATTCAATAAAAATAATTTCATCGGGTCCATGGTCACAAACATGTCCGACATTTCTGTGTTGGCGCTTTCGGTAAAGCGATTTTTGTAGAGGGCGAGGTATTGCTGCACGCCGTTGGCGGAGGAGGCGACAAAGGCAGCCACGGCGATAAAAGTGAAAATAACCGCCAATGCTAAAGTCAGAATAATGCCAATATTTCCCATCATGATTTGAAAATACTCATATCGACATCAATTCCCCTGGCCACCAGTTCTTCATAAAACTTTGGCACCATTCCGGTGGCGATAAATTCGCCTTTGACTTTACCCTTGTCGTCAAAACCATCTTGCTGAAAGCGAAAAATTTCATTGAGCTGAATGGTCGTGCCCTCTATGCCGGTTATTTCACTGATGTTGGTAATGCGTCTGGAACCATCGCCAAAGCGGGTTTGTTGAATCACAACCTGCACCGCAGAGGCCACCTGCTCGCGAATCGCCATGACCGGCAAGTCCATACCCGCCATTAATACCATGACTTCCAGCCGGCGCAACATGTGTGATGTTGGTTCTTGTGACGGACATGTTGCATTTCAAGTAAAAAAAAAAAGAGCCTCCCGCG
>JBCBZU010000196.1:0-4895 GCA_039815165.1 Pseudomonadota bacterium | reverse complement strand
TTTGAGACGAGCGTATGACTACTGGCAGAATCAACCAGGTTTCTACTGTGATGAGACCAACCACCAACCAATAAAGACGGCAACAGCAGCGTTCAGCGGCCATCACTGTGAGTGATACCGTCCTCCACAGACTGTGTTTGTCATCATTGGCAGCGGTGGTCGGCCTTTCAACTTTTGCTTCATAGTATAATTAGGGGCATGCATGTTGTCATGACCAGTCACGACGTGCAACGGCAACTGCACAAGGCCAGGAACACAAACGAGCTCCCTTCCCTGTCAACAGCGCGCCATACCTACACACAACACAGAGCGTATGGGTCACGAAAAGGTACCGTTATCATGCTCATGTGGCTACCAGTCATCTTTTGGAATCAGGTTAAACACCCGAGTCGCCCTGTCTGCGATACGCTCAGTACCCTCCGGTTCCAGTGAATAATCACTAAAAGCCGAGCTCGGCAGGGCCGTCGGCCATAAGCCCCAGCGGGTTTGCCCTTGATAACAACTGTAAAGATCCTGCTGACGAATGACCTTGCGCTTGGGACCATCCATAAACATCAACTGCTGAAATGCAGTATTGTCTTCCAGCCAATGATTAAGTTTAAAGGTTGTGATATATCCGTTGGCCTCATAAGTCAATAAACTGTGAAAGCTATGAGACTTATTGGCAATGGACAGGAGGGTGAATAACTCTTGCAGGCTAGTGACCGCTTCTGTTTGAGTAAAGCCAATGGGCTCAGATAAGTTATTGGCGCTATACTGTACATTTTGCCCGTAACTCAGACTCGAGATTGCAAAGCAGACAACAACTAAGTAGATGCGCTGTAGCATGTAAGCACTTCTTACCTTATTCTTGGTTGGATAAGAAAATTATATAGTAATAATAACGGCTAAAGTTACTATATTGGAACTGCGTTGAAACTGTATTAAAGATTGACACTCCGTTAAAACAAGTATGACTTTATTAAACAAGGGTAACTCTAAAAATTGGACTGCCCTGCCCGTGACGACTGTTTAGGCATAAAAGGGGCAGGGTCTTGCGATCAATTGCTTGCAATTAAAAAGCTGCAAAATAGGCCTTAACTGACAACTGTCAAGCGGCACATTGTTGGAAGCTGATTATTGAAAAACACCCGCTAAAGCAAATCATAATGCTTTGATATGCCCACAAAACCAAATAAACGGAAGATTATTCTCCCTCAGGTACTCTCACGTAAGGCACAACGCCTTGTTGAGTATTCTGTGATGCATTTTCAGCGTGCTCCAACATGAGGCGGTTGACTTCATTTTCCATTTGCTGCAACTGCTGCTGAGTCGCGTTATTGATAACAATTTGTTGCTTTTCTGTTGCGTGTTATTGAGTGCCCACAACGCGTACGGATGTATCAGGAGCAAGATCTGGATTACCTGCAACAGGCGAAGATACAGGGGCAGTAGGCGCTTCTGCAAGCTTGGATGTTGAGTTGAATGAGGCAAATTGAACGCCGATCACCACTGCCCCAGCGACCGATGCAGCCACTGACAGGCGGCCAAGATTGGACCACAGCCGACTTGGCTTGTTTTTAGCTTGCACTGATAGAGCGGGCTCATCTGCGATTGCCGCAGATATCGAAGCAGATAGATTTACATCATTGTGTAGCTCTAGATTGTGTAGCTCTACTCCACCTCGAATCAAATGACTAACTACCTGATAACGGTGCCATTGCTGATCAACATCTGGATCATTGGATTTGAGGATGCGTCGAAGCTCTAATTCTGATGCTTCGCCATCCACCAACGCAGATAATGACTCGTTTAGCTGCTCTTTATTAGTGTTACTAGTATTAATGTTACCAGTGTTATTAGTGACTTCAGCAGTGTTCGATGCTGATTCTTCATTAACTGACATAGAGGTTTACCACAATAAAAACATTCAAAGTTAAAGCTCAGACCCAAATAATATGACAAAGTTCACAAAAAAAACAAAAAACGCGATGTTTATTTTTAATGCTTAAAAATCAGTTAGTTAGCGCGAATTTAACTGCCTTAGTGGGCCTTGTACACCCTTGCAAACTGTTCATGACATAAGTGGCTTGATGACTTTATCGACCGCTTCCCGTGCACGAAATATTCTCGATCTTACTGTACCGACGGGACACTCCATAATATCGGCGATCTCTTCATAGCTTAAGCCTTCCATCTCCCTAAGCGTAAGGGCCGTTCGCAGATCTTCCGGTAACTCGGCAATGGCATTCTGTACAGCAGCTTGTAACTGGTCACAAAACAAACTGCTCTCTGGGGTATCGAGATCTTGCAGCAAATCATTGCCCGAAAAGTGTTCAGCATCTTCAATATCCACATCCGTGGCGGGCGGCCGACGACCGCGGGAAATAAGATGATTTTTGGCCGTATTGATGGCGATGCGGTACATCCACGTGTAAAAAGCACTATCGCCACGGAAGTTTTCAAGGGCTCGATAGGCTTTGATAAAGGCCTCCTGCACAACATCATTCACATCGGCACTTTCTCGAACATAGCGATGCACCACGGAAATAATTTTATGCTGATACTTAAGTACCAGTAAGTCGAAGGCGCGCTTGTCGCCTTGCTGCACTCGTTCAACCAATTGCTGGTCGCTGTCCTGCGCAGTTTGCGCGGCCATAGTTAACTCCCTAAAAGTCTCGATAGTAGGTGCTTTTGGCAACCCTAGGATTATTATGTCGGTATTTGGACGGCAGTGGGACAGGGTTGATCACTATAAGTTCCAGAGTGATATACTGCTGCCTTTTAGATTTCCCTTATAACTCAAGCTAAACGCCGCACTTGGATACAGAATTTGGGCTGAGCCATAAAGCCAGGCCCCACAAACAGCCAATCGCTGTCGCGCCTCTTCGCAAAAGAACCAAGAGCGGAAGCGCAGTATTGCGATTTTACATCCAGCCCAAATCCGGGTAGTGTTTTGGAACACACCCCACGGGTGAATGTGGAGCAGAGTATTTTTGCTAGCATATCAGTATCTTAGCTTAGGAATAAGCAGCCAACTGCGGTTTTTAAATTTAAACAAGTAGTGTAACAATGAACCACCACTATCGTCACGATATTCTTGTCATTGGCAGCGGTGCTGCTGGCCTGTCACTGGCATTAAATCTATCAAAAGTCGGCAAAATTGCTGTTTTAAGCAAAAATCATCTAAAAGATGGCTCCACTTGGTATGCCCAAGGAGGCATTGCTGCTGTATTGGATAACAAAGACTCCACTGGTGCTCATATTGAAGATACCCTCACGGCAGGTGTCGGATTATGTCACCCGGAAGCCGTGCGTTTCACCATCGAAAACAGTGCAGAATCTATACAGTGGTTAATAGATCAAGGGGTGAACTTTACCAAAACAGAAGCCGGCGATGACTACCACCTCACCAAAGAAGGCGGACACAGCCACCGACGTATTATTCATAGCGCTGATGCCACCGGTAAAGCCGTTCACAAAACCTTGATTGAAGGTATTCGTAAAGCTAAAAATGTCGATTTGTTTGAGCAATATATTGCCATCGACTTGATTCAGCAGGCAGATGCAGACAGCCGCCGCCTGCGCTGTAGCGGGGCTTATGTCTATGATCGCGAGAGCGACAGAGTATGTACCTTTCAGGCTAAAGTCGTGATTTTGGCCACTGGCGGTGCCAGCAAAGTCTATCTCTATACCAGTAACCCCGATGGTGCCAGTGGCGACGGTATTGCCATGGCTTGGCGAGCAGGCTGCCGGGTTGCCAATATGGAATTTAATCAATTTCACCCCACCTGCTTATTTCATCCAAAAGCAAAGACGGTACTGATCACCGAAGCGCTGCGGGGAGAAGGCGCTAAGCTCAAGCTGCCCAATGGCGATCCATTTATGGAACGCTTTCATCCGCAAGGGGAATTGGCTCCGCGGGATATTGTCGCCAGGGCGATTGATCATGAAATGAAGCGACTGGGCTGCGATCATCTATTACTGGATATCAGCCATAAATCTGCTGAATTTATTGATGAACATTTTCCCAATGTGAAAAAAACTTGCTTAACATACGGCATCGATATTACGGCTGACCCCATCCCTGTCGTTCCCGCTGCACACTACACTTGCGGTGGCGTGGTGGTGGATGAACATGGTCAAACTGACTTACTCAATCTCTACGCCATTGGTGAAACATCATTTACTGGCTTACATGGGGCGAATCGCATGGCGAGCAACTCCCTGTTGGAGTGTATCGTCTACGCTCGCTCTGCTGCACAGCAAATCAGAACCACCCTGGATCAAATCCAAGAATTAGATGAGCCCGCAGCTTGGGATGCCTCACGTGTGACTGACTCTGACGAAGATGTTGTGATTTCCCATAACTGGGATGAACTACGCCGATTTATGTGGGACTACGTCGGCATTGTGCGCACTCAAAAACGCTTAGAGCGCGCACAGCACCGCGTTAAATTACTGCAGCGGGAAATTAGCGAGTACTACAGCAACTACAAAGTCGGCAATGACCTAATTGAACTACGTAACCTGGCGACCGTTGCCCAGCTAATTATTCGATCTGCAATGGAGAGAAAGGAAAGCCGGGGCTTACATTATTCACTGGATTATCCTGAATTAGGCAAAGTCGCCCGCGATACGGTACTGGTCCCCACTAACTTTGCCGCACAGAATATTATTGTTGATAAGCAATAGCGAAGTGCGAAATAATGGCTTCGAACCACTTGGTCGGGGGTTCGAAGCCCTCCGGGTGCGCCATTTCTTTTTACCCTTTATCTTTGTACACGACAATTTTGGGTTCAACATATAAGCACTCTTTGAGTCGTTCTCCTACTGCTCTCCAATTGTTTTAAGCAAACTCGAAATTGAGTCATGGAAAACTGCCCAAAAAATAACAGCTCACGAATAAAATCGAG
>JBCBZU010000400.1:0-2728 GCA_039815165.1 Pseudomonadota bacterium | reverse complement strand
GCTTAAACTAAGCTGGCTATAGAGGTATTGTGTATACAAATAAACCAGCGTGGCGTTTTCAGCATCGAGAAATTAAAAAAGCATGACCTAAATGAAAATAAGGGTAATTCGTTAATAAAAACACTGTTGATTCATCATCTTCATTGACACAGTCATTTACAGGTTCGCGTGCGTTTAAAAATAAGCGCCGCTTGCGTTTAAAATTAATAGCCGCTTGCGTTTAAAAAATAAATGTTGAACCCTGCTTTGCTCAGTGGCATAATTGCCACCCCTCAAGTGCAGCAGCCTTGATAAGATAGCTTAAAGCCTAATTAAATCAATAGTTTAGCTGTTATTTTGAATGCAAAGTTTTATTCGCGGACGTGGTGGAATTGGTAGACACGCCAGATTTAGGTTCTGGTGCCGAGAGGTGTGAGAGTTCGAGTCTCTCCGTCCGCACCATCTAATTTATATTATCTGCGTTGCCGCAGGTATTGCCCGCCACCGATTTAGACACTACAAGAGATTGATACGAGGATCTAAGATGCAAGTTTCCGTTGAGACAAGCTCAGGCCTAGAGCGTCGCTTGACTATTGCCGTACCAGCCGATGAGGTCGATTCCAAAGTCGACGAGAAGCTGCTTGAATTTGCCAAAACGGCCAACATTAATGGCTTTCGCAAGGGCAAGGTGCCGCTAAAAGTGGTTAGGCAACAATATGGCCAAGCGGCTCGTCAAGAAGTGGCTGGCGATATTATCAATACCTCTTATTTGCAGGCCATTGAGCAAGAGTCGGTTCGCCCCACTGGTCACCCTAAGATTGAGGTCAATACCTTAGCGCCTGGAAAGGATTTAGAGTATGTGGCAACGGTTGAAGTCTATCCCGAAGTCACTGTGGGTGAATTTGACAATTATGAGTTCACTCGTTTTAGCGCAGATATTGATGATGCGGATATCGATAAAACCATTGACAGTCTACGTGAGCAAAAGGCTGTATTTGCTGAGGTTGATCGTGCGGCACAAGATACAGACCAGGTGAATATTGACTTTGTCGGCACCAAAGACGGTGAGCAGTTTCAGGGCGGCACAGGCAAGGACGTTAAATTGGTTCTTGGCTCTAACTCCATGATCCCCGGTTTTGAAGACGGTATTGAGGGCATGCAAAAAGGTGAGGAAAAAACCTTGTCACTCACCTTCCCGGAAGATTATCAGGTGGATGATCTGCAAGGTGCTGATGCTGAATTTGCAGTTACTCTTAATAAAGTTGAACAAAAGACTTTGCCAGAAATCGACGCAGACTTTATCGAACACTTTGGCGCGGATGCCTTGGAAACATTCCGTGAGGATGTAAAAGCCAATATGGAGCGTGAGCTTGTTAAGGCCACCAAAAACAAGCTTAAGGCCAGCGTGATGGATAAGTTGATTGAGTCCCATGAGCTTGAATTGCCGCAGTCTTTAATTGACTCTGAGATCGAAACCCTTCGTGAGCAAATGATGCAGCAGTTCGGCGGTATGCCGCAGAATAAGAACCTTGACCTCAAGTCGCTGATGCCAAGCAAAATGTTTAAAGAACAGGCAGAGCGTCGCGTGTCACTCGGTTTGATTATTGGTGAAATTGTGAAACAAAAAGACATCACAGCCGATCCAGACAGGGTTCGCGCCTATATCGAAGAGACGGCAGCGGGCTATGAAAAGCCAGAGGACATTGTCAACTACTACTACCAAAATGAGCAGCTGTTGACTGGAATACAGTCAGTGGTGCTTGAGGATATAGTGGTTGATACGATTTTGGCCTCAGCCAAGGTGACCGATAAGACGGTTTCCTATGAAGAAGCGGTAGCACCTGCCGAAAAATCATAGCGTCAGCAATCGCCATTACCCCCCTCTTTGAAAAAGGCTATAAACCATTCAAATCGTTGAAGTTTTAGCCTTTTGTGTTTAAAGATTGTGCGGTCTGATCTCAAAAGTAGACTGTTTTTGCTTTATTTATCGCAAACACTGGCATACTCCACAATGTCGAGTTAAGCTGAGCCAAAAAAGATTCAGCAAATGACTTGTAAATGGTGCATTTGCCCCTCATATTGATTCAGCGATATTACCTAATTTTGGCCAACAATAGGAACCGACTCCCGATGGCAACGTTCGATTTTTATAGTTCATCCAATGATATAACTCACTCTAATTGTGCCCCCGATATCATGGACAGCGGCTTGGTTCCCATGGTAGTTGAACAAACGTCTCGTGGTGAACGCTCCTACGATATTTATTCTCGTCTATTAAAAGAGCGGGTTATCTTCTTAGTGGGCCAGGTAGAAGATCATATGGCCAATCTGGTGGTGGCTCAGCTATTGTTCTTAGAAGCGGAAAACCCGGATAAAGATATTCATCTATACATTAATTCTCCAGGTGGCTCAGTCACTGCCGGCTTGTCAATCTACGACACTATGCAGTTTATTAAGCCCGACGTGAGCACCATGTGTATTGGCCAGGCCTGTAGTATGGGTGCCTTTTTATTGAATGCCGGTGCAGCAGGTAAGCGTTTCTGCCTGCCTAATGCTCGCACAATGATCCATCAGCCCAGCGGAGGTGCTCAAGGCCAGGCGACCGATATTTCCATTCATGCAGAAGAAATATTGAAAATTCGACAGCGTTTAAATGAAATTATGGCCGAGCATTCGGGTCGTAATGTTGAAGACCTTGCTCGCGATACGGAGCGGGATAACTTTATGAGTGCCCAAGAGTCTAAGGACT
>JBCBZU010000303.1:0-3510 GCA_039815165.1 Pseudomonadota bacterium | reverse complement strand
TGTCAGCATTTTCTGCTGTAAACAATTATTCATTGATACGCTGGCTAATTTGTTGCCCACCTCACGGCATAGACCATACAGAGACTCTTGGGCATTATCCGCATAGAGATAATAGGGCGATATTAGAAAAAGTATGACGCTTATTAATCGAATAGAAGCAAGCATGGATCGTTTAGAACATTATGTTGACAGCAGTGGTTTACTTTAACCCTTGGTATTTACACTGTTTGCTGCGCTTGTAAAAACCAGCCGACAACAATTGCGTGATAGTCGCGACCATAAAGGTTAATAAATTGTTTTGTGTGATAATCGTCTTGGTTTTGCAAAGTGGCAATACGCGTTTCTATAAAGTTCGACGTCAACTTCAAGCCACATTCAACCGTAATGCAATGACGCCACTCTTCATAACTACTAGGTATAGCGGATGTTGCTGTCATTATTAACTCCCAAGAAACACATAAATGCTGTTAATTTTGCTATCTGCCAATAATAAACGGAGTTTTACACGCTATAGTAAACTAAAATTGGCATTAGCGATTAAATTCCAAACGCTGTGACGGCAAAGTAGTATCAATAACCTGTTGGCCATCAAAGACCTGTTGGCCATTCACCCATGTACTTTGTATTTTTGCAGAAAAACTGTGGCCATTAAACGGCGTCCAGCCACAATGATAGCGGGTATTTTCGTGGCTCACCTCGGTCTTCCGGTCTAAATCGACCAGCACTAAATCTGCAAAATAATCTTCACGAATATAGCCTCGTTTGTTTACTGCATAGCGAATAGCGGGATTGTGAGCAGTTTTTTCTACCACCTGCTCCAAGCTAAGCCGTTTGTGTTTAACGTGGTCTAATAAACTTAATAAGGCGTGTTCAACTAAGGGCAAGCCAGCAGGGGCTTTATTATAGTCTGCCTGCTTTTCTTCTAAAGTGTGAGGCGCATGATCAGTGGCAATGATATCGATTTTATTTGAATGTAGCGCCTGTATCAACGCATCGCGGTCACCTACGGCTTTAATGGCAGGATTACATTTAATAAAATTCCCTAGTGAAGGATAGTCTTGGTCGCTAAACCAGAGATGGTGAACACAAGCCTCGGCAGTAATATGCTTGCCTTCGATAGGGCCTGCCTCAAATAAACTCAATTCTTTTTCAGTGGTTATATGCAATACATGAAGATGGCTTCGATGCTTTTTGGCCAAACCCACCGCGTAGGATGAAGAGGCAAAACAAGCTTCGGCGTCGCGTATTAGAGGGTGGTCCTCTATTACCGGCGTTCTTTGCGCTCTGATTGCATCGAGATTGGCCACAATCATTGGACCACTTTCACAATGAGTGGCAATCAATGTAGGGCTTTCACGAAAAATATTCTCTAAGGCTTCAGGGTTTTCAACCAATAAATCGCCGGTCGATGCGCCCATAAAGACTTTGACGCCACAGTGTGTTGCTGGATTTAAGCGCTTAATTTGATCGAGATTGTCTTCCGTCGCCCCTAAATAAAAAGCATAATTAGCCATCGAACACCGATCAGCGATGGCATACTTGTCTTCCAAGGCTGCAATCGTGGTGGTTGCAGGACTAACATTGGGCATCTCCATAAAACTCGTAATGCCACCGGCAACTGCTGCACGGGATTCACTGGCAATAGTGCCTTTGTGAGTCAATCCAGGTTCACGAAAGTGGACTTGGTCATCGATCATACCTGGCAGTAAATACTGACCCTTTGCATCAATCACAGTATCATCCGCTGAGGCGCTAATGGATGCGCTTATTTGATCAATTCTCTGGCCTTTAATTCTGATATCAGATTCAATAATGCTACCTTCATTAACAATGTAGGCATTTTGAATAACAAGTGGGTTTTGGGGCACAATATAGTCTGCGTCAGTCATAAAGCCACTAATGATAATCCACTATCATCAATCTCTCAAGCTTTAGTATGCAGCCCCAAGTCAAGGCTAAAACGCCCCGAGAACACGAGGAAACTGAAGCCCGGGTAGAGTTTTCGAGCTATGGTTTTCTTGGAGCAATGGGTAACACATGAAAAGCATGAAAAGGAGCATGAAAAGGACAGGCTATTTCCTTTATTGCCTGCACGCTTGCTATGTAGGGGGAGTGCTATTTTTTGATCAATTGCTTTCGATTGTGTAATCCTTAGGCTGGATAGATTGTACAAAAAATAGCGCCGTACCTCTATACTACCCCTATACTGTAATACCCATTGGCCACTTCCCAAAAAATTGCACTTACAAGTTGAATCTAGGACGTATATCAGTGCATGCAGAGTGACAAGGCCACGGAGTATCCTTTTGACTGAGCGCTTTGTTAGCTACCAGGCTGCTGATTGACCCTACTGGTTAATACAGTAGTCAAAGTACCAAAGAAGAAACCAAGTATAATTCCTCCCCAGTTCACTAACACCTCTGGTAGTTCATTTTCTGGGTATAACACTGTTACGATAGATACCGGGAGAATGACCATAACCGCCAGTATGGAAGCCACAACCACCAAAACATTTAAATGCCAGGTTGACATATTTATCTCCTTTCAACAATATTGTCTAATGTTTTTGCTGCTTTGATTATTCTTTTTGAATCTGCTTTATCATCATTCTTAAACATAGATTTATACTGATTTATAGTATCAAGTAATCTTTTTGCCATTTTATGATAAAGTTCATCTCTGGATATTTCTTCTACAGATTTATATGGAAGCCCAGTTACCTCTTCAAAACTGGTAAGCCAGTCTGCCAAAAATGACCGAACTGTAGATGCCCTCTTTATGGAAGGGTTTCGCTCAAAGTAACTTTGTATCACTGTAACCGCATCAAAGTGATTTCCCGTCTTTTGGTACAATTTATATTCTCCTTGGTATGGCTTAGCATTAATAGGGTTTGAATTTTTTGCCTCCAAATATGCTGCTATAGCAACATCGAAATAAGTGGTGGTGGAATCCAGATTTTTTTCAGGATCAGGCACATTCGTGTATATCTGTCCTAGCTGTAAAAATAATTTATACTTATCAAGATTGCTAAGGTTTCTAGAATAATTTATGAACTCACCATCAGACGCCAAATTTGCGTGCCTAATGGGCAACTCTTTATTTGACTTTAGGGCATCACCTATAAGCCTTACTTTATATGAATAAATATCAAAACTTTGGTATATAGAGCTTGCGGAATCCAACTGGTCGAGAGCCTCGGTATACTCGCCTTTTGCCGCAGATTTTTTTGCCGCAAGAACCAGAGTATCAGCTAAATGTTTTTTTTACATTAATATGATGTTCTGTTGTTCCACTAAAACCGGTTCTAACGATGTCTTTTTCGGGATTGGTCTGAACAAAATCAGTGTGCCGAACCAGTAAAATTACATTTTCTTTAGCGTATTTATCTGGTGACAGCCTTTTACTATAGGTACCATTACCTACGAGGTCAATGTCGGCGGCTACATGAAGACGACGCAAGCCGCCGTGCCGCATCTGCGGGCCGCAGGCGGGGGCCGGATCATCTACATC
>JBCBZU010000252.1:0-4149 GCA_039815165.1 Pseudomonadota bacterium | reverse complement strand
GCCGGCCTCTCATTGACTTGTATCGCGTCAAGGCTGCTTTGCAGGCGCTGATTTTGGCTATAGAGCACAGCTTCATTGACCACTCTGGCATCATGTTCGGCCACTGGGTGGTTAGAGTCGACCAGCTCATCGTAGCGCCATCGGCCTTTGATTTGCTGCAACCCGTCTAAAGGTTTGGCATAAGTCAAGGTTCCCTCTCCATGCTTCATACCATATTCAAAATTGCCCTCGTAACGTTCAGCATTGTGTTCGAGAACACCTTCGCCATGATAAAGGCCATCTTTAAACTGCCCTTTATAAATAATGTTGTTACTTTGATAAGTGCCCATGCCATGAAACTGGCCTTGAAGAAATTCACCACTGTAGGTAGCAGAGGAGTTTTTATAGTCTCCCACCCCATCAAACAACCAATTTTTAAACTCCCCGCGATAGCTGTCTTCATCGTTGCGGTAATCGCCCTTGCCGGTAAATGCACCCTCAACAAATTCACCCCGATAAATGTCGCCGCCAGCAGAAGTAAATAGCCCTTGTCCCTGGAACTGCCCCTGGCTAAAAAAGCCTTCATAGATATCGCCTTGGCTGGAGACTAATTTGCCTTCACCGTGAAAAAGATCATCTTTAAAGCCGCCAATATACTCGCCGTCGTTAAGCTGCATAAGGCCTTGCCCATTGGCTTTGCCTGCGACTATATCGCCTTCATACACACGCCCGTCGGCAAACGTCATACGCCCCTTACCCTGGGCAACACCTTCCAGAAAATCGCCTTCATATATGCGCTCACGGGTTTCGTAACGGCCATAACCGTGAAATAAGCCGTATTTAAACTCTCCCTCATAATTGTTACCGTTGGGCCACACGATTCTTCCTTTAGAGTGCAGTTCACCTTTTAGTAATTCACCTTCGTATTCGCCGCCATCAGGTAAAAAGGCGACGGGAGTTGCCACCGTATTGAAAAAATACTGCTTATTTTCCATTACGATTGCGCCCAGAATAAATCCACACACTAGCAAAAAAGCAACTCTGACCATAATTCTGAATTCCTCAATGGCAAGCGCTTAAGTGTGCGCAGTCGACGCTGGCTGTGCGGGTGTTGAGCATGAGTGCACACCGAGCCATAACAGCAGTTCTGGCGAGATCTCCAGCCTGCTTTAGCCAGTAGCAGAGGCCTGTTCTACAGCGGGTAGGGAATTCGCCTGGTGAATGAATAGGTTTATTTTTGTAAGTCTTTAATGTCAACAAAAAAATCATTGTTTACGCGCATCCAACTAAAAATTCTAAGACTATGTTATCCAACATCGACTAAACTAAGTGGCTGATAACAGTCGCGGCATTGATACACTTGCAAACCTTGTTGGATTTTTTTGTGGCGATAATGGCTAAGCTCAACTTGTCGGCACGCGCACTGATATTGATAGCGGCGCGTTTGACGGACAGGAATACCCGACAAGTCATAATCGGCCCTTACCGTTGGCTCGGCACCAAAGTCAAGCATTACCGCTTGCCACTCTTTGCCGTGGGGTTTGATCTTATCGAGTCCATAAAGGCAGTCCGCGATATAGTGAGCGACCTCATGGGGGATCGTATTTTGCCAGCTGTCTTCTGGGTATTTTGCAAATAACCACGGGTTAAATCGAATTTGCTGCTGCTTGGTTTTTAACCAATCACGCTTAAAGTAAACGCGGTATATTCCAGCCGCACGACCACGCAAATTAAAGACTACATCAATAGTGTTAAAGCGTTTTTTATAGAGTGATGAGGCCATCTCGATGTAGCGCTGAACCTCAGCGATAACCTTATCTTGTTGCAGCAGATCGATTGGTTGAATAATCATATATAGTAATGCTTTGGTAAACGGCCAGACTTGGTAAATTCAATACCCTCAGCTTCAAGCAGCTTGCGTTGTTTGAGCGCATTCGCGAAGTCGGCTAATTTCCCTTGAGCGCTGACAAGGCGATACCAAGGTAGCTCAGAGTCCTTAGGCAACTGGCGCAACCAGCGACAGGTCTGGCGGCCACTGCCGAGACCCGCTAATTCAGCCAGGCGACCATAGCTACAGACTTTACCATGGGGCACCTGCGACAAGACCAAACAAAAACGTTCAAAAGGCTCTTGTTCAAAAGGCTCTTGTTCAAAAGGCTCTGGCTCCTCCATCATCTCCCCTCTTAACTATAGAAAAATAGGCTTATTTAACGCTATGTGCCCGTTTCTGTAAACGCCAAAATAGTCTTTCGGCGAACAATAGTAATAGGATAAAGCTATAAATCAAAGGGTACAAGCTATCTGCCTTCACCAGCCACCAGTAGTGCAGTATACCCAATATGGCGACCCCATAGACCAGCCGGTGTAAACGGAGCCAGTATTTACCCAGACTGCGCTGAAACCCACGGGTTGAGGTCACCGCAAGGGGAATCAACAGCAGAAAGGCCGCAAAGCCCACCGTTATGTAAGGCCGATCCACAACATCTTCGATAATTGACGGCAGATAAAAGAAGTGGTCAAAAAAGATAAAGGTAAAAAAATGGAGCACGATAAAAGCAAAGCTCCACAAACCCAAAAGCCGACGCAATTTTTGAAGCTGGTTCCAGTACAAGCGGCGACGCAGTGTGGATATACTTAAGCTCGCCAGTAAAAAATGTAAGCCCCATTCACCGGTTTGATGAGTAATTGCCTCTATGGGGTTTGCGCCCAGGTAATCCGCAAAAATACCGCCTATTAGGTAAATACAGTAGCCAAGCGCAAACAGCCAAATAAGTAATTTAGCGAGAAAAACACTGTCTCGCTTAGCCAATACGCCCATATTGCTAATAGTACTTGCGTAGATCCATGCCCGAGTATAGTGAGGCCACCTCATCATAACCATTAAACATTAAGGTCGGCTGCTTAAATAACTTGCCAAGCACGCGCTCTCGCTTTTGACTCCAGCGAGGGTGGTTAACATTGGGGTTTACGTTGGCATAAAAACCGTATTCGCCAGGTGCAGATAAGTTCCAGCTGGTCGCGGGTTGTTGCTCAGTAAAACGGATGCGCACTATTGACTTAATACTCTTAAAGCCGTATTTCCAGGGCACCACCAAACGCAGTGGTGCGCCGTTTTGATTGGGCAGTGCTTTACCGTACAGGCCCACGGTCATTAAGCTTAAAGGATGCATGGCTTCGTCCATGCGCAGTCCTTCTTTATAAGGCCAGTCTAAGGTCCTGCGGCGCTGACCGGGCAGGGGATTGTCTTTATCATAAATAGTTTCAAAGGCTAGATAGTTGGCCCTGGATGTGGGCTCGAAGCGCTTTATCAGATCTGCCAGAGAAAAGCCTATCCAGGGAACCACCATTGACCACGCCTCGACACAGCGAAAGCGGTAAATGCGCTCTTCAAAATCGTGGGGCTTTAGGATATCTTCTAAAGTATAGGTGCCTGGCTTATTGCATTCGCCATCAATAGTGACTGACCAGGGGTCGGTAATTAGAGCCGCGGCATTTCGGGCAGGAGCACGTTTGTCGTAGCCCAATTCATAGAAATTATTGTAAGTCGTTATATCCTTATAAGACGTCAGTTTGGCATCAAGAGACACAGTCTGCCTGGCGTTGGCAAAACGATCAGCCCATTTTTCTGTCGCGGCAAACGCCAATTGCGGAAAGTAGGCCATAGCGGAGAGGGCAAAACCAGATTTAATAAAGCGACGGCGGCGGTAAAACAAGGATTCATCGGTTACGTCGTTTTCTGTCAGTGTCGATTTAACCTTTTTAATCTTGCGGATATTGACTGTCATTGTTCTGGCTACCGAGTACTGTTAAGGGATTATATAGAGCGATTCAATACATTATGGCCATTAGATAAAGGCCGACTTTAATAGTTCAACCGCCATGGCGGCTAGAGTTGGATCACATAAAAGTGGCGTAAAAAAGGCGTAAACAAAAATCAGAAGGGTCTTCATAGTCTTATACCGTAGTCCTGTACCATAGTCTCATACCCTTGTCTTACCATAAGAGTTGACGCTTACTGCCTCTTGTTTTTGACCCTTTATCCTGCATTACCCAGCCAACAGGACCATCAAACGGGCAGGCCCCGGCTAAAATACCCTTATGCTGGACTATAAAATGCAGTAAAATGCCGACACTTATCTTAAACGCTGTTTCACAGCGAAAACCCACTAT
>JBCBZU010000212.1:0-4653 GCA_039815165.1 Pseudomonadota bacterium | reverse complement strand
CCGGTATCGGGTAATGATTTTTCAACGGTATCGGCAAAATTTTCCAAAAATAATAATACCTTTGCCCCGGAGTCATTTAGTTGATAGCTTAACTCTCGCGGAGTGTACATGGGGTCGACATTCACTATTGTATAGCCTGCCCGCAAGGCGCCAAATAAAGCGATAGGATATTGCAATATATTCGGCAGCATAATGGCTACCCGATCCCCTGGATTTAGGTCCGGCAAGCTTTGTAAATACGCACCAAACGCCTTGGTCAGTTGGGTAAGCTCTGCAAAGGTAATGCGAGTACCAAAATTTGAAAATGCAATATGTTGGTTAAACTTTTCATGGGAGTTATCCAATATATCGATAATCGAACCATAGGTATCGATATCAATGTCATGGGGTACGCCCTGCTGATAACTCTTTAACCAAAATCTATCCATGTTTGTCTCCTATATTTTAAGGGTATGTTT
The DNA here is from genome assembly GCA_039815165.1 of Pseudomonadota bacterium. GTDB lineage: Bacteria > Pseudomonadota > Gammaproteobacteria > Pseudomonadales > Cellvibrionaceae > CANLBN01. The sequence goes on along the minus strand of JBCBZU010000212.1, from coordinate 4,195 downwards.
AACCGAAACGGTAACTTGAAAATTGGCGACCGGTTGTTCACCAAAACGGTCTGGACAGGTCGCAATAACAGCAAAGGTCAGTTGCCTGCGCTCGCCGGATTGAATGGTATCTGCGATTAAAGCCTGAATGGCGGCGACATCCTTACAGGTAAAATAAGTATCTGAATCCGCTCTCTTGATAAATGAAGCGCTAAAGTCTTTGAACACTAAAGAAACGGCTTTACCACTGTCGTTGATGGCTTTTAAGGCGGCAACTCCGCCGGCACATTCGGCAGCAATGGCGAGAGCACCAAAATACATGCTATTCAAATGATTTTTGACCCGCCGACGCAGAGAGACTTTAAGGACACATTGCTGGTCATCGAAAATGACGACTCTAGGGCGAATAAAGAAGATAAGCGGTATTTTAAGAAAACCAAGGAACTGGAGCATTACGGTGTAACGTAATGTTGCGGGTACCACTTGTGCAAGGGCGCTGCTTATACCCATGATCTAAGGCGTAATGTTATGATTATGTAGACACTATTTGACCATAGTTGCAGCGCTAAGACAATCAGTATACTTATTTGATGTTAAGTACTTTTAGGGCTTACCCAGGGCTCACAAGCGGTTCACAACGATTAAAAGAAGCGCTCAAAGGTAAGCTGTATGCGATCATCCTGATCCAATGAGGCGCTTGGATCCTGGCTATTGCTGGCGTCCACAAACAGGCCTTCAAGTGCTATCGTCCAACGGTCATTCAGCCTTTTGGATGCCTCGACGATAAAACTGCGGCTATAATAGTCCACATCGTAACTAAAGCCCATTAGTAAAGTGGAGTCATTGGCATCATTTAAAGTGATTCGCGTGCCCAGATAAATATCATTTTGAGACAGGCTGCTTGCATCTTCACCTCTCTCATCCCAGCCATATTCCAATAGAGCGCCAATATCGGTAGTGGAGCCAGCGACGCCATAAAAGGTATATTCAAAGCCGGCTTGACTGGCTGCAAAAGTATCCTGGTCACTGTCTTTGTGAATAAGCTCAAGTTTCCACAGCCAGTTATCTATGGTTGCCTGTAGGTCAATTCCAATTTGAGTGACCTGTTGATAAAACGGCGTGAGCACCACCTCGCCATTGGATAAGCCCACTTGGAGTATGGGCTCTCTATCCGTACCTTCAAATATAGAGACGCCTACATCGAAAATATCAACGGAGTGACTCCAGCGCAATGCAAAATCAATATGCTTGTCCTCGTCTCCAGACTCATAGCTGGCTTGATCGGTATCGACTAGCAACTGTGGACGCAAGCGGCCGTCTTCACCTGCAAAGGTGCGCTCGCGAAAGCCAAGTAAAATAAAGCCGTCAAAAATGCCCCAATTCGTCGCCCGTGAAAGCTGAACCATGGCTTGGCCGAGTTTTTCTTCGCCATCTGCCGACTCTACATTATCCGTTTGGTTGATGACGTCCACCAGATGAACAAACTCGGTGACGCCCCAGAAGACTTTGCGAATGCCCGTGTGGATTTCCCACTGATTATTGACATAAGTCCAGGCGAGCTCACGAATATCGCCATGAGTACGCTCTTCATCTTGCTCGTCAAGACGAAAAAATGGAGTAAAGATAAGGCTATTGTCGCCATTGTGCCACTCCCAATAAAACTCGGGTTGTGCCGCAAAAGACAGATTGGAACGATAATCCTGAGATTCAAATTGCCCCTCATCCTCATAGATATTTATTTCGAATCCGGTATTGCCTGAAATATCAACCGCCATGGCGGGCAGTGATAAGCCTAAACCCAAACATAGCAGGCTTGTTGGCAAAACGCGCTTGAATACTTTCATGTTGACACAACTGGCTAATAACAATGACTATTTGGCACGCCTTAAAGTATTTTGATTAAAGTCGGCAACACTTAATCCGGTATTAAACAGGTATTCGTCCCAAATTAAGTCGGTTTCTTTTTTGGATTGGTGGTTGACCATTTTCATTTCTGTGGCGCGCCAGTACTTATCTAAATACTGATTAAAGTCAGTCACCGTTAAGGTTTTTAACAGGCTGTCCCGACGATCGTAAAACTCCGTTTTCCAGGTGCGGTATTCAGTGGTGTCAATCCAAACCACTCTGCGCGTATAGCCTGAATATTTATCAACAGGGTATTGCTCAACAACAAAACAATTGCCCCCGGCACAAGCTTCTTCTCTGATAAATTTATAGGTATATTTTTCAACCTCAAAAGAAGTCAAGTCTTCATAGGCGAATTCGGACCCCATAAAAGGTCCTGATTTGTTGCGAGAGGCTATTCGCTTCACCCGCTTTAGTGCCGGTAAATAAAGCCATTGGTCATCTGCGCCAACGGGATTTGAAAAGCTTAAAAAAGCAGTGCCTTTGACATCGCGCGGGTGGTCAAAAATATTTAGGCTTTTATCGCCGTCATTGACAACCTCCAAGGTTTTCGTGCGTACTTCCCGGATACTCTCTTGGCCGGCGGCATTTCTCAAAATCATTTTTAAGGTGGTTTCGCTATCGCCCCAGCCAATGTCTCGTTGTTTGGATTCTTTGGCAATTTCCAAGCCTTTTTCTTCTGGACTTTTCGCGTGTGCAGTATAACTCAATAGTAAAATGGCACTCATTAGCCCAATCCATAATGATAGTTTAACTGGTTGCATGTTCAGTAGCTCCTGTTGAAGTGGAATCAAGGGTGGATGCTTTTTTCTCGCCATCGATTTTCATTAACAGTGGCGGTAAGAATAAAAAATCGATAATCAGTGCAATCGCAATGGTAATGGCGGTTAATAGACCCATATCAGCGTTGAGTTTAAAGCTTGATTGAGCGAGCACCATAAAGCCGGCAATCAGTACCAGCGTGGTTATCCACAGGGCGTGGCCAACACTGGAAAAAGCATAGCGAACCGCCTCTTCTGCATTTTTATTTTTAATGCGGCGAGCTCGAAGATATTTACTCAGAAAATGAACGGTATCATCGACGACGATGCCCAGTGTCATACCGGTGACCACCGACAGCGCGAGACCTACCTGGCCATCAATAAAAAACCAAATACCAAAGCCCATAGCGGCAGGTACCAAGTTGGGTATTAAACTGATAAAACCAAATTTAACCGAACGCAGTGCTATACCGAGTAGTAGAGAAATGAGCATGAGTGCGATGGTTGTTCCTAAAAGCATCGATTGTATATTGCGTTGACCAATGTGCGCAAACATTAAGTTAGGGCTTGCGAGTTTTGCTTCATACTGTGGTGCATTCTCAGCAAACCAATTCTGAATGCGCTGCTCTAATTGGATATTTTGAGTACTGGTTAAATTTTTTGTCGTAACAATCACCCGAGTTGCCGTTTTATCCACATCAATCTGATTATTTAAATCCAATCCATAAGGCAGAGACATTTCATATAATAATAAATATTGTGCGGATAGCTCTCTATTGTCTGGCAAACGATAATAGCTGGGATCATCTCCGTGCATATTTTTATTGAGGCGACGCACAATATCAGAAAGGATATTCACATTATCGGTTTCTGGCTGTTGTCTCATCCAATCGCTAAAATCCCCTAGCGCTTTCAAAAATTCAGGCTCATTAATGCCGCTTGAGATTTTTGAATTCACCTCTATTTCCTGAGTCATCATGCCGGAGACATTGGTCTGCATAAAATCAGTGGCTTGTCGAAAGGGTACAGAGGTATCGAAATACTTAACAAAATCGTCATTTAACTCATTTTTAGGCACAAAAATAGCCAGGCCAACAATCAGCAGAGTAAAAGCGGGTAGCAAAATGCGCCGCTTAGCGATAACAAATTCAGCTAAAGCCGCCATAAAATCGCTTTTTCGCTCAGCTTCAGATTTAACCCGTATGGGCATTACTGAAAGTAGAGCAGGGAATAGGGTAATTGAGAAAAGAAACGCAAGCATTACCCCTATAGCGACCAGATTACCCAAATCATTAAAAGGCGGAGAATCAGAAAAGTTCATACTTAAAAAACCAATGGCAGTGGTCACACTGGTCAGTAAAATAGGCTGAAAGTTGACGCGTAAACTTTCCAGTATCGCCTTGCGTTTTTCCATTCCATGACGCATCTCATACAGCATAGTGGTTAAAATATGAATACAATCGGCAACAGCCAGTGTAAGAATAACCGTCGGTGCTGAAGAAGACGGACCCGTTAGATAAAACCCCATCCAGCCCGCCAGGCCCATGGTG
>JBCBZU010000308.1:0-3457 GCA_039815165.1 Pseudomonadota bacterium | reverse complement strand
TTAGCCATTAGCCATTACTCATCTTTAGCGACTCAATAACGCTATTGAGCCACTTTTAAGTGGGTGATTTTATCCCGGAGGTTGGCCGCCTGCTCAAACTCAAGATTTTTAGCCGCTTCAAACATTTGCTGTTCCAGTATTTTTATTTGTTCCCAGACCGGCTTCGACTGCAAATCAGTATTCAACTGATAATCCCCTGCTTTATCCGCCACTTTGCGTTTTTTGCCTTTGCCAACAACAACAGCACCCTCCATAATATCGGCCACTTGTTTATTGATGCTCTTAGGCGTAATACGGTGTTTTTTATTAAAGGCGATTTGCGTCTCGCGGCGGCGTTCAGTTTCATCAATGGCACGCTGTATTGAACCTGTAACCTTATCTGCATAAAGAATCGCTTTACCATTGAGATGGCGTGCTGCACGACCAATGGTTTGAATTAAGGAACTTTCCGAGCGCAAAAAACCTTCTTTATCGGCATCCATAATGGCCACCAGCGACACCTCTGGCATGTCCAGGCCTTCTCGCAACAAATTAATACCCACCAGCACATCAAACTCACCCAAGCGCAGGTCGCGAATAATCTCAACTCGCTCGACCGTATCAATATCGGAATGCAGGTAGCGCACACGAATACCGTGATCTTGCAGATAATCGGTTAAGTCCTCCGCCATACGTTTAGTCAGCACAGTAATCAGAATACGCTCATCGGCGGCGATACGCTGTTGAATCTCTGACATACAGTCATCGACCTGACTGCCTGCGGGCCTTACATCAATAATGGGATCCACTAAACCCGTGGGGCGTACAAGCTGCTCCACCACTCTGGCGGCATGTGCCTCCTCGTATTTGTTGGGTGTTGCCGAAACAAAAATCATTTGTGGTGCCAGACCTTCCCATTCCTCAAATCGAAGAGGGCGGTTATCCAGCGCCGAAGGCAGGCGAAAACCATATTCAACCAGGGTTTCTTTGCGCGAGCGATCGCCCCGATACATACCGCCAATTTGCGGAACCGTTACATGGGATTCATCGAGTACCAGCAGTGCGTTGGGTGGCAGGTAATCAAACAAGGTCGGCGGCGGCGCGCCTGGCTCGCGGCCCGATAAATAGCGCGAGTAATTTTCAATACCGTTGCAATAGCCTAACTCTTGCATCATCTCAACATCGTATTTAACCCGCTGCTCCAAACGCTGGGCCTCCACCAGCTTGTTATTATCGCGAAACTGTTGCAAACGCTTCGCTAATTCTTCTTTAACGGTATCAATCGCATCAAGTATTCGCTGGCGTGGGGTCACATAATGGGTTTTTGGATAAATACTAAAGCGGGGAACTTTTTGTAAACTCTCACCCGTGAGCGGGTCAAACAAGGTTAATTGATCGACCTCTTCATCAAATAGCTCAATGCGCAATGCCTCCCGATCCGAGTCCGCGGGGAAAACATCGATCACATCGCCCCTCACTCGATACGTGGCTCGCTGAAACACAGCATCGTTACGGGTGTATTGTAGCTCGGCTAAGCGCCGTAAAATAGAACGCTGATCAATTTGCTCACCGCGGGAAATATGCAGCATCATTTTGAGGTAGGCATCGGGATCACCCAAGCCGTAAATCGCCGAAACAGTGGCCACAATAATGGTGTCTTTGCGCTCCATTAATGCTTTTGTGGCCGACAGGCGCATTTGCTCGATATGCTCATTGATAGACGCATCTTTTTCAATAAAGGTATCGGAGGATGGCACATAGGCTTCCGGCTGGTAGTAATCGTAATAGGATACAAAATACTCAACCGCATTATCGGGAAAAAACGCCTTAAACTCACCGTAAAGCTGAGCGGCAAGGGTTTTGTTATGGGCCATAATAATGGTCGGCCGACCAATATTTTCAATCACATGGGCAATAGTAAAGGTTTTACCCGAACCGGTTACCCCCAGCAGAGTTTGGTGAGCCAGTCCATGCTGCACACCTTCGACTAACTGGCGAATGGCTTCAGGCTGATCACCGGCAGGCTTAAACTGACTAACCACTTTAAAGGATTTTTCCATAAGCAATACTGTACTTGAGTTTATTTAGCGCTGGGCAATTATAAACTGACTTATAAAAAAATAGTTATTTTTCTTGCTATCAACCTATAGTTATTCAGCACTGTCAACAAAAACAAGGGGCTTTCAGAGAATCTGCGGGCAATGATTGTTGATTTTAGCGCAAACAGCAGGAGATCAATGGGGTCAGAGTCTTTGATATTTTTATTTGGGTAAAATCAAAGACTCTGACCCCATTGAAATGAAAGATGTGCGTTAGTTATTATTAAAAACCATGATAGAGGCGCCTTGCAAATTGAGCATGGACAGATTTTCAAGCGACACGTTCACAGCCGATGAATCCAGTTTATTTGTAGCATCTGAAACAAATGCATAATCACCTTGGCTGGGTCGGCCATAAGCCGTTCGCCTAGCGGATAAATCGGAATTATAAATATAAAAGTCTTGCGTTATGTTGCCATAGCTATCTCGTTTGTATTCTGTTTGCAAATAGTCATTAGTGTCATCATTTTTAAATTGCGCTAAGGTGGTAGTAAGATTATTAATCACTCCATCCTTGAACAAACGAAAACCAAATGAGTAAGCGTCAAGCCCGGCCTGTTGCAATATTTGTTCTGACATGCTAAAGCCAACCATTTCGCCTTCTTGGTTTATACCTGTCGCTTCGATAATGGTATTCCCATCACCATCGACCGTGGTGACAAAATCAGAATCACCATTTAAGTTAATGTTGCCACCGCTTGTAAATACAGTACCATCAGCATCTACTGACTCTACCATGACAGTATTTTTTGTACCATCTTGCTTGGTCACAGTTACAGGGGGATCTAATCCTGCTAACTCTATTTTATTATCACCGTCAAAACCAATCACTGTATAGGTAATATTGCCGTCTTCATCAACTGTTGTCCCGGCATAATGTCGAGGATCGTTCAAGTCAATATCAATATTGTATTCCACCCACTCATTCTGTTGTTGATCGTAGCGTTCTGCAATAGCAAAGCCTTTACCGTTATTATCAATTTCATGGTCAATAATAAACACCCTTGAAGTGCTGTCATTGCCATCAGGAGTGTATACAGTCATATCGACTTTGGCAGGATTATGAGCAATTCGGTCAACAATGCCCATGTCAAATATATCGTTATACACTTGCTTGGCAATCTCGATATCTTTAATGTGTAGATTTGTTTTTTCACCAAAGCTGATTCTAAGGTGTTGATCTTTAGTCATGCGTACACTATCCATTTTGTAGCCATCAACGAAGCCTTTGATCGATATGGTTTCATTTTTATAATCAATCACTATATTATTAAAGTCTGCCTTTACTTCCCGAGTGATTGTTCCAACACCATGCTCACTATCATTGACTAGGGGATGATTTACTAGTAAGTCTGTCAGTTGTTTAAGTGATATTTCCA
>JBCBZU010000035.1:0-9532 GCA_039815165.1 Pseudomonadota bacterium | reverse complement strand
CAGCGATTAGCCAATAGTTTAAGCCAAAAGTCTGATTAAACTTTTATTAAATGCTTACTAAACCACCGCTACACCAAGCGATAAGACTGCAATACTGCAATATAAAAAGTCTTGCTTCGCGACAATAGCCCTTATTCTAAGTTATCAGATTCCTAGACCAATCAGCGGCCAACTGCGCGTTCTCGGCTTAATCGATTTGGGCATAAAGATTGCTTATCTTTACTTGCGTCAATAATCAGTCCTGACTAGAATAACATTATCCCTTGGGATTCAGTCACTCTAGGTCGAAGTAGGTACACATGAAGCAATCTCTGCAATTAAAGCTGGGACAAAGTCTGACCATGACGCCTCAGCTGCAACAGGCTATTCGCCTATTGCAACTATCCACTCTGGATTTACAAAGCGAAATTCAAGAAGCCCTAGACTCGAACCCCATGCTCGAAGTCAGCGAAGAACAGCACGGGCCTAACAACAGTTCACAAGCAGCGGAAAGCACACAAAAGCCTGACTCTAACCCCGAAGCAAGCGAACTCCCTGGCAATAACGAACAAGCCGAAGCGTCTGTAACAGAGGCTGGTAGCGACTCAGCACAGAACGACACCGAATGGTCACAAGAAATTCCTAATGAGTTGCCGGTTGACACCAGTTGGGATGACGTTTACCAAAGCTCTGCACCCGCGGGGCCGGTAGCGCCGGGCGATGACGACAGTAGCTTTGAAAACCAAGGTACCAGTGGTGAAAGCCTTCAAGACCACTTGCTATGGCAGCTTAATTTAACGCCTTTTTCAGATTATGACTACCTTATTGCAATGGCCCTGATTGATGATGTTGAGCCCAGCGGTTTGCTGTCATCCCCGCTGGAGGACATTTACGAAGGTCTGCGCTTTCATATTGACGAACTGGAAATGGATGAAGTCACTGCCGTACTGCACCGCATACAGCAGTTTGACCCCGCAGGCGTTGCCGGCCGGGATCTTGGCGACTGCCTGCATATTCAGCTTAATCAACTTTCTCCAGACACCCTCGGTTTAACATCGGCCAAGACCATCGTTAAAGAGCATATTGGTTTATTGGGCAGCAAGGACTATAAAAGCTTAATGCGAAAATTACGCATTCGTGAAGACGAATTACGGGAAGCAATTCAGCTTATACAAAGCATGAACCCTCGCCCTGGCGATGATGTCGGTACAGATAATACTGAATATGTGGTACCCGATGTCTTCGTCAACAAGCGCAATGAGCGCTGGGTTGTGGAATTAAACCCCGATATTGCCCCTAAACTTAGAATTAACTCTGACTATGCTTCGCTCGTCAAAAGGGCAGATTCCAGCAGCGATAACACCTTTTTAAAGAATAATTTGCAGGAGGCCCGCTGGTTTCTCAAAAGCCTGCAAAGCCGCAATGAAACTTTATTGAAGGTCGCCAGCGCCATTGTCGAAAAACAGCAGGGTTTTCTCGACTTTGGTGAAGAGGCCATGAAGCCTCTGGTCCTGCACGATATTGCCGAAAATGTAGAGATGCACGAGTCCACCATTTCACGGGTAACGACAAATAAGTATATGCACACACCGCAGGGCATCTTTGAATTGAAGTACTTCTTTTCCAGCCATGTCAACACCGACAGCGGTGGCGAGTGTTCATCAACGGCGATCCGCGCCATTATTAAAAAACTGATTGCGGCAGAAAACACACAAAAGCCCTTAAGTGATAGTAAAATCACTGCCTTACTGTCTGAACAAGGCATCAAAGTCGCACGCCGCACTATCGCCAAATATCGGGAGGCAATGAACATACCCCCATCCAATGAGCGCAAGCAACTGGTATAAGAGACTGTCGGCCTGGACACCTTACTTTTGCCAGTCTCCCGAAAAAACCGGGATTATCTAGAAAACTCTGTTCGACCGCTCTGGGAGCAATAGGCGCTGGCCCATAAACGAAAGCCGCCAATTTTTGTAGTGTTTTGATTTTAAATGGTTTTTCACTTAAGTTGAATCGCCAACTGATTTGTCCATGATGGTGCACTGGGTTAATCTGTCTTTGGTTAAGCTATCGAGCTGCAACAACAAGCTGCAACAAATAGGAGTAAATTAGCGTCTTTTCACTGCAATTTAACCTAGATTTCTCAGTTGCAGACCCTGTAAAATACGCTGCCTTTAATGAGACCGCCTGTCACCTTCACAGCCAATACCGGCGTATGCACAACAGTGCTCTAGGGAAGTTCACTCAATAAAACAATGGGTTTATGTTGACAAGTCTTTACATTTAATAGAGAAATCATTATTGTCGGGCATCCAATTGAGCAATCCAGGTTCAACTCTCTCATGTCTTTATTTAATCGCTTGCTATAATCGTCATGGATATTTCATCTATCTTGTCACTCGACTGTGTTTTATACAAACAGCAGTGCAATAGCAAAAAGCGCATCCTCGAAACCATCGCATCGCATTTATGTGACCAGCACCCTGCCCTTGACCCCGGGAATGTATTTAGTGCACTTATTGCCAGAGAAAAACTGGGATCTACCGGTATAGGCCACGGTATTGCCATCCCTCACTGTCGGATAAAGGGTTGCACCAACACCATTGGCGTATTGGTGACTCTGGAAAAGCCTATTGATTTTAATTCCATCGATAACGAACCAGTGGATATTATTTTCGTGCTGATTGTACCCGAAGAACAAAATCAAGATCACCTGCAAACTCTGGCATCACTGGCAGAAGTATTTTCGGACAATGTCCGCCTGTCACGGCTACGTCAAGCCAATGGTGCTCAAGAGCTTTATCATTCCATCACAGACTAGCTTACACTTTTTAGGACAGGCATTTTTTAGGACAGGCACACTTTTTCTTTTTAGGACAGGCATAGTTTTGCGTCAATAGTCCCAGAGCAGAGCGAATGGGCTGCTTTAAAAATCACTAAAAAAGCCAATGGGGGAACATTCAATGCAACTGATTATACTCAGTGGTCGCTCTGGTTCAGGCAAAAGTACCGCCTTACATGTGCTCGAAGATATTGGTTTTACCTGTATTGACAACCTACCTGTGAGTTTACTGCCAAGTCTTGTGGATAACTCACAAACCCTTGGCGTTAAGCCTTATGCTGTCAGTATTGACGCGCGCAGTCCTGCGGCTGACTTAGAGTTACTGCCCAACTTAATTGAATCACCTGATCTGGGCAAAATAAACTATACAATTATTTTTTTGGATGCGGATGAAGAGGTCTTATTGCAGCGATTTAGTGAAACCCGCAGGCGACATCCCCTAAGCGATGAACATACTGATTTACGCTCCGCCATCACTAAAGAAAAAGATTTACTGCAACCGATTATCGATGTCGCCTCGATAACCATCGATACCAGTGACATGGGTTTCCACGACTTGAGGGATCTGGTTAAACATCATATCTCTTCTATAGAAGCCAGTGGCGTTAGCATTTTATTTAAGTCTTTTGGCTTCAAATATGGGGTGCCGCGTGACGCTGACTTAGTGTTTGACGTTCGCTGTTTACCTAACCCACATTGGAAACCTGAGCTCAGAATGTTAACCGGTAATGATCAAGACGTTATCGATTTTTTAAGTCAGCAGCCGGCAGTTGCCGCAATGTATAATGATATCAAGGTATTCTTGGAAAACTGGCTGCCTCACTATGAAGCCAATAACCGAAGTTATATGACCATTGCTATCGGCTGTACCGGTGGTCAGCATCGATCCGTGTATTTATGCAACAAGTTAACGGCATTTTTTAGCAACAGTCATGATGACGTGCAGTATCGGCACCGCGAGCTAAAATGATTCAAACCCAACTGGTGATTATCAATAAACTTGGCTTACATGCCCGCGCCGCGGCCAAACTGGCATCGACCGCGAATCGTTTTTCATGCAAGTGCCACTTGGTCACGCAGGAACGTTCTGTCGATTGCAAAAGTATTATGGCACTGATGCTACTGGCCGCCGCCAAAGGTACCGAAATTGAACTGCATTGTGACGGTGATGACGAGCTATCCGCACAAACGGCCATCACCACCCTGATCAATAACCGCTTCGATGAAGATGAATAGCGCTGCACCAGGATAAATTGTGTAAAAAAGGAATTACTGTCGCCCGGAAAACGGGCACGGTAAATAAGTTGCTACGCGTTGACCTCGACAATGTATTTTTACAGTGACTTAATGTAGGCAATCGTGGTTTACGGACGGAGATTTACGGACAGGCAGACGCTAAGATAATTTCTCACTTTTAGAGAGGCCATTATGCGCAGCTCTAATAAATAAGGCAAAATAGTATATGCAGGCTGCTATAGAAGAACCAATCGATAAAACTCAGGAAAATCTCAGCATACTGGCTGAAATACAGGAAAGTAATGGCGAATTAAAATCCGTAAAGCGACTGCTAAAGGGGCTTGAGCCCAATTGAAATTGCTCGCCTGCTGGAGTCATCCCCTCCAAAATATCGCCAGTTCCTTTGGGAAATCATCAACGAGGATATTCAAGCCGATATTCTGCAAGAGCTCCAGGAAGAAGTGGCTGCGCAATGTATCAAAACCATGGATAGCCAGCAGGTTGCCGAACTCACGGAAGCGCTAGACGCCGATGATGTTGCCGATATTTTGCAGCAACTCCCTGATCAAGTCATCCAAGAAGTACTGTCGTCAATGACAGAACAAAACCGCGTGCGCATCGAGAGCGTGCTCTCTTACGAAGAAGATAGCGCCGGCGGACTGATGGATACCGACGCCATTACCATTCGACCGCCTTTTACCCTGGATGTGGTGTTGCGCTACTTGCGCCGACATGATGAAATTCCACCATCGACAGATCAGCTATTTGTTGTCAACTCTGAAAATATTTATCTGGGTACATTGTCGATGAGCAAACTGCTGACCTCTGATCCAACCATCAGTGTCCGCGAAATTATGCGTACCGATATAGACTCCATTAATGTCGATATGCCCGCACATAAAGTAGCTCAACTGTTTGAACAAAATGACTGGATTTCAGCGCCGGTGACCGATGATGAAGGCAAAGTACTGGGACGCATCACCATTGACGATGTGGTTGACGTTATTATCGAAGAGGCCGACCACTCTATTATGAGCATGGCCGGTCTCGATGACGATGAGGATACCTTCTCTCCACTTTTGAAAACCGCACCCAAAAGAGCAATGTGGCTCGGGGTAAACTTAGTAACGGCTATTATTGCCTCTGCGGTGATCAACATTTTTCAGGATACAATTGATAAAGTGGTCGCCCTGGCCATCTTGATGCCCATCGTTGCCAGCATGGGAGGTGTTGCAGGCAGCCAAACCCTGACCGTGGTAATACGCGGGATGGCGCTTGGAAAAATTGGTGCCGGCAATAGAAAATGGCTGCTGAACAGAGAACTATTGTCCGGTTTTCTAAACGGTTTGCTGTGGGCACTTGCCCTGGGGCTAATTACTGCCTGGTGGTTTAAGGATATTCGCATCGCAATTATTATTGGTATCGCCACCGTTATTAACTTAATTGCCGCCGCACTGGGGGGCACACTGCTGCCACCATTACTAAAACGCATCGGCATTGACCCCGCATTAGCGGGCGGCGTTGCCCTCACCACCCTGACCGACGTGGTTGGTTTTATGGCTTTTCTTGGGCTGGCCACGGCCTTTTATGCTTAGGCGATGAACAAAAAAACTATCGATAGTCGCACCAAAGCCGGTGTCGATGATGATGGCTACACCAGTAAAACCGCCATTAAAAAAGCCATGCGGGATTTGCAGGCTTTGGGAGAGCAGCTACTGGAATTACCCGCCAGCAAACTGGACCAACTCACACTCAGCGGGCCGCTGTTAGAGGCACTGACAACGGCTAAAAAAATAACAGTGGGCAATGCAAGACGACGGCAAATACACTATATTGGCAAGCTGATGCGCGCTGAGGATATAGACCATATCAAGGCCGTACTGGAAGGCTTTAAGCGAGAGGATCGCAGCGTTCAAAAAACCATTGATACTACTCAAAACTGGTTACAATCGCTGGTTGCTGACAAGCAGGCACTGGCAGAATTTATACGCAGCTACCCCAACAGTGATCGACAAAAAATGGCTCAGCTACTGCGACAAGTGCAGCAGCAGCCAGTCAATCTCAAGGACAAACACACTAAGTCTCAACGACAGTTGTTTACGCTGATTCAAGAAACGATTAAACAACATCAGACACCCGAATAATTGTGGGTGAGTTCAAGCTGGATGCCTCATTTGGGTAAACAACTTTGGGTAAACGATTGCAGGTAAACGATTGCAGGCATCCACTGCTTAGCCATTCTCAGACTCAAATAAAAATTCATCATCTGCTTGCCCTTCTTCTCGCAGACGCTCCACCTGTACATCAAGCTGGTTCCATGCCCCGGTAATTTTATAATTAATACTCGAGACCTGATCCACTTGCTTTTCAAATAACTTGCTCACCAAGTACACACCCGCAGCCGCAGGCAAGCCGCCCAGCAGGGCAGTAACCACCGTTAAGTTGCCCCCAATAGGTAAGGTCGCCACTAATTTGGCATCGACGGTTTGTTGAGGGTAGTCAATCATGCCCGACAAGGTCATACGGCTGGATGGCCCTATCACTTCGATAGGCTCAGCCATCTGAATAATGCCATTATCAAAGACTAACAAACCCTTGACTTCATCAAAAGCAATGCCTTTTCTATAAACGTCAGAAAAATCCAGGCGCACCCGGCGGGCAATGCTATCAAAATTCAGTAAGCCAAATAAGCGCAATACATCGGCAGACTTACTGGCTTCTTCTTGAACAAAAACGCCGTTTTGGTATTCCATATTTACGCTGCCTTTAAGGCGCTCAATGTCAAAGGATAAAGGTGAGCCCGACCAGGCCAGCTCAGTGTCAATCAGCATTTTTTCACTTTCAATTGTCGGCGGTATGTCCCACTGATCAAACAAATCTTTTGGATTGCCGCCCTGAATCCGACCGACAAAACGGGTGGACATCGGGGCCAGATCGCTGGCTTTTTGCCAACGCAAATAGGCGCCGTTTTCAGGGGAATTGCCCACCAGAGATAAGCCTGCTGCCGAGGCATAAATATTGGTTAGTTCAAGGCCCTGTGCATCTGCTCTGAGCGACAGCGACCAGCTACCCAGAGGCTTTCCCTGATAGACCAATCGATTAATGCTCAGATCAATCGCGGGGAGCTGGCTCGGATCGATAGCGGCTAGTGGATCTACCGATTGCGACAGCGCTTCGGCAGTAAGCTCTGTGCCGTCATCTGCACTGTCGACTGCCTTAAGCGCGCTACCTCTACCTGGAGGCCAATTTAGATAATCGATATCCAACAGTAATGGACGTTGTTTGTTATCGTCCAAATAAACCGCACCAAGCAAATTGTCGCTGTCAACAACCAAGCTCCAACCCTGCTGTTCTCGTTGACCAGAGACCAATAGGTTATTGAGCTCATGCTCACCGATACTAAGGGAATTTACCGCAATAAAGATATCGCCAGGCCATTGTTTTACGCCTTGTTCACGCGGGTATGCGCTCAGAAATTGGCCCCATTCTTCCCCATCGAGCTGTTGAAACTGGCCTTGAAGTTTAAAGCCGCTGTCTGGCAATGGCGGCAAGTTTAATGGGGCTGCATCGGTTACAGCGATTGACATCGCTTGCTGTCCTTGATGCCGGTTGCGATAGCGAGCAGATAAAAATGTACCCATTTGTAGATCGTAATCGATATGCTCGCGGGTAAAATTGACGATCACTTCACTGGCTATTGGTTGCAGTTTGCTTTTGGCAAATAGCCCCGGAAAGGTTGATGTCACACCGACCAGATCGCTTCGAAGGGTCATGGTTGGATGACGCTGAGGCGATTTTTCTATGGGAATTACCGCATCGAAATCATAAGCAAAATCACCCGATAAAAACGCCATAAAGGGCTGATCTAACCATTGTGCAAGTGGATCCGTCTTGGCTAGACCACTGCCGGTAATCGCAACTGCTTTGCCAGCATCATAAACCTCTGACTGCAAGGTCATTGCAAAAGCTTGATCAAACAAGGTGCCGGTTATTTCATTTGACGAAAAACCTGCTTGATCGCTGTAGGATAATTTACCATTGATATTATCCAAGCGCAGACCCGCTTGCATCAAACTAAGGGAACTATCAGTAAAGTTTAGGGATACTCGTTGACTGGCTTGTTGAATGGCTTGCACTTGATCGTTATTGATGGGAATAGCAAGCGCAACATCAACCGCCATGCTGCCGCTGGCATCCACTTGATTGATAAAATCACCCACTAAATCAGCGAGCAAAGAGTCTTTAACAAAGCGTAAACCCGATGCAGTGGCTGCGGAGCCTGCAACATTGATGGTTAAACTGTCTTTGTTGTTGGTATTCCAGTCAAAACTGCCTTTTAATTTTTCTCTACCGTAGTAATTCGCCGCATTAATCCGGCCAAGGGCCGATGCGTTATTGACGACGATAGAGCCATCAATACCTTTTACATCCGGCCACTCTGGGCCAGGGGCAAGGCGGCCATCAGCGATATCCACAAACAGTTGGGTACTGCGAGCAGCATGTTTACCCAAGCCTCCCCGGTAGAGAAGACCGGCGCTTTTGACAGTACCGCCTTGAACAGCACGATGAATCCACTGGGTAAAATCCTCTGGCAGTCGTTTGGGTAACAGGTTTTTATGGTCAACGGCTCTCGCATTTTGCAATCCGACCTGTAGATATAGCTGGCTTTTTCGGGTGCCCGGTTTCCATGGGACATCAAGCGAAAAGTTGCCCGCAGATTGACCGTAAATACTGTTTGCATCGATACCAAAGCCTCTTACCTGAATTCGGTTTTGCTGGGGTAATAGCGACCAATCGATGTAGGCTTTCGCCTGACTAAATTCAAGGGGCTGTGAAAATAGCCGTTGTGCATCCAAGGAAAAACCCTGCGTATCCAAAAACAAAAAGCCGCCGTTTACCCTAGTTTCCATATAACCGGAGACCTGAGCAAGCGCCGGTATATTCTTCCAGGCATCGACGCTGATATTGTGGGCCTTTGCTTGCAGGTAGCTGGACTTAATATCTTGTAGATCAACCACCGCGGTGGCGTTAAACAACATGCCGCGGGGATTGAGTGTTTGCAGGATATGCTTGGCGGGTTCAGCGTGCAGTATAGTTTCACCCAGCCAGTCAGACCACAACGCCAGATCAAGCTGCGCGAGGTTAATCGCCAGCTTATTGTGGTGTAAGCGTAGGGAAGCGGGCGCCAGCGCCAATTGATCATCGACACGGATATCGCGAAAGCCCATAAATAAGCCGGAGTCGATGTCATAATTACCGCTAATATTCGCGCTAAAAGGAATATTTAAAAAGTACTCCTGGGCAAAAGGCGATGGCTTATGGCTGTTAAAATTCACCTGCCCGGTCATCAGAAAATGACTGGGGGAGGCAAAATCCAACCACAAGTCCATATCGACCCCGGAGCCCGATGTCGACTGCAGCGGAAACTCGGGCACAAAAAGTGGCTCCTGGCGGGTATCAGCCACTTGACTGAAT